>CAMOFW010000005.1 GCA_946613765.1 uncultured Mycoplasmatota bacterium | reverse complement strand
CTCCAAATATTAAATACATTATTATTTCTTTATATTTTTTAAATAAATTTTTCATTACAATCACTTCTAGTTAATTATAACATTAATAATTAAAAAGATATAGATTATAAATCCATATCTAAAGCTTTTTTAATAACATCATCCATATCATAATATTTATATTCGGCTAATCTACCACCAAATATAACTTTACTCTCTTTATTAGCTAATTCTTTATATTTATCAGCCAATTCATTATTTTTATCATCATTAATAGTATAATACTTTTCCATACCCCTAACATAATCAGCAGGATATTCAAAAGTAACCACTGTTTTAGGTGATGTAGTATCAAATTCAAAATGTTTATGTTCAATTACTCTAGTATATGCAGGTTCTACATCAGTATAGTTAACAACTGCATTTCCTTGATAATTGACTTCATCTAAAATTTTTTCCTCAAATCTTAAACTTCTCCACTCTAATTCACCTAATGAATAATCAAAATATTCATCAAGTGGTCCAGTATAAATTAACTTATCACAACTATTTAAATATAAATCTTTATTATCAAAAAAATTAGTATTTAATCTAACTTCTATTCCCTCTAGCATCTTAGCAACTAAATTAGTATATCCACCAATTGGAATACCTTGATATCTATCATTAAAATAATTATTATCATATGTAAATCTTACAGGTAATCTTTTAATAATGAATGCTGGTAAATCAGAACACTTTCTATGCCATTGTTTTTCAGTATAACCTTTAACTAATTTTTCATAAATAGTTCTACCAACTAAACTAATAGCTTGCTCTTCTAAATTTTTAGGTTCACCTACTATTTCTTTCTTTTCTTCTTCAATATGTTTTAAAGCATCATTTGGTGTAACCACATCACTCCAAATTTTAGAAAAAGTATTCATATTAAATGGCATATTATATATTTCATTTTTATACCTAGCTACAGGACTATTAGTATATCTATTAAATTCAACAAATGAATTAACATAGTCCCATACATCTTTATAATCAGTATGAAATATATGAGCACCATATTTATGAACTTGAATACCATCTACTTCTTCGGTATAAATATTACCAGCTATATGATTTCTTTTTTCTATTACTAAAACTTTCTTATTTAAATTTTTTAGTCTATTTGCAATAGTAGCACCAAATAAACCAGATCCTACAATTATATAATCATAATGTTCCATAAAATCACCACTTAATATCAACCTTAATATGATTAATCATAAACTTATAAGTTGCTAAAAATAGCTTAAACATATGTAAATCATAGAATTTTTTAACTATGAATAATTTTTTATTTGTTCCATTATTCTCTTTAATATATTTTCTTGTAATATATTTATTCTTTTTCCAGTTAGGAAAATAATCATTTAAGAATTGAGTATTATCCTTTAATGCTTTATTAAAATCTAAATCTTTATCCTCTGATAATCTATACATAAATGATATTCCCAAATGTAAGAAAGCATTAGCATCTACATAGTCTAACATTTTAGGATTATTATCTTTATAATAATCTCTTATTTCTTTCATTGATTCATATACACCAGGAATTAATTCCTTTTTAACAGTATTTATAATAGAATCCTTTCTTACCATGTAATAAATTAAAGAATCACTAATAAAAGCAACTTTCTTTGCATTTATATAAACTAATTGCAAAAACATCATATCATCAAGAACTTTAGGTATATTATTTAATTCATGCATTTCTTTCATTAATTTTGCTTTATAAATCTTGTTCCAAGGAGCTCCATTAATTTCTAATAATAAACCTGGGTTCTCTTGAATATCAATAACATCAAATTTAGGTTTACACATCTCTCTAGAGTATAATTTATTAGTTTCTAAATCTATTCTATCAAATCCACAAATTGATATATCAGCTTTATTCTTTTTAGCAGCATTATAAAGTTTTTCAGCATAATCTAAAGCAACATAATCATCACTATCAACAAAACCAATAAATTCACCTTTAGCTATTTTTATACCATCTTTTCTACCCTTCCAAACTCCTTCATTTTTCTTATCAATAATAACAAGCTTAGAACCATATTTTTTTTGATAATCTTTTAATATATTAATACAATTATCTGGTGATCCATCATTAATACAAATAACCTCAATATCTTCTAAAGTCTGATTTAATAAACTATCTAAACATCTAGGTAAGTATTTTTCAACCTTATAACAAGGTACAATAATACTTAATTTAATCTTTTCTTTTTTCACATTATTTTTCATATCTACACCTACTTAACAGAAAATATCATTACTACAATACCTACAACAATTAATAAAGCACCAATTAAAGTTACAAGATTAAACGATTCTTTAAAAACAAGATATCCAATAGTAATAATTATTATTTGAGAAATACCAGTAACAATTGGAACCATAACAGATAAATCATATTTAACCAATAATTTTTGCCATAATATAAAACTAACTAAATAGAATAAAAATCCTACAAATGTTTTCCAACCCATTGATAGAGAAAAACCATCTTTTAAACCTAATTTTAAAGAATCGCCACCTAATTTCATAAATGTAATTCCACTAGTTGTAAAAAATATATAAACAACAGTTAATAAATACTTCATCATTTATTTTTCTCCTTTTTTTCCATATCCTTAATTTTAGCACGTACAATACTTAACTCTTGAGCTAAATCAGTAATCTTTTCTTGTTGTTCTTGAATTTTTTTACTATATTTAAAGTCAACAACCCATAAGAACACTACACATAAAGTCAAGAATAATGCTGGTGGATAGTCTATACCTAGCATATTAGCAAACCAATCAATAGACTTAGGCCAAATAGCTAATACAAGAATTAATAAACACCCTATTATCCACCAAAAAGAAGTTTTAATACTTAAACTATTCTTTCTAACAGATTGAACCATATAAACTAAAATGACTAAAGCAAGAATAACAAAATAAATATTTTTCATAACTTAAATCTCCTTTTACCAGCATATTTAACAACAATAATTATACATGTATAAAGTTGTTCAATCATATATTTAATAGGTTTAATAATACCTGAGTGCATTGATTCTCCACTTTCTCTTAATCTCATCTTAACAGGTACTTCAACAATTTTATATCCAGTTAATAACATTTCAATTACTAAGTTAGCATCTGGAAATTCTGGATAATTACCAATCTTAGCATATTTTTCAATAACACTACGATTTAAACATTGGAAACCAGATAAAGGATCTGCAATTCTTCTTTTAGTAAATAATTTAATCATTTTCTCAAACATCTTAGTTCCAATTCTTCTAAATAATGGACAAGGATAACCCATATCTTTCAAATATCTAGATCCGATAACAATATCAGCATTAGTTTTCTTAGCTTCTTTATAAAGCTTTTCAGCTTCACTCGCTATATGTTGTCCATCACCATCCATTTGAATTACATAATCATATCCATTTTGATATGCATATTTAATTCCAACTTGAACAGCCATAGCATATCTCATATTAAACACATTAGTTATACATTTAACACCATTTTTTCTAACAATTTCATAAGTATTATCTTTAGAACAATCATTGATAACTAATATATCAGCATAATCAATATCTTTTTTAATTTCTTTTAATACTTTTTCAATATTCTCAGCTTCATTATAAGCTGGAATAACAACAAGTATTTTATCTTTTGTTTTTTCCACGTTTAACACTTCCTTTACTAGAGTCCTTCTTATTCCTTCTTGATATATTTATTACTATAAAATAAACAGTTAATATAATTCCTATTAAATTTGGAACAAAACAAAACATTACATATCTATCAATAACTGAGCTTACCCAGGCATTGATAAATCCACCAAATACCCCAAATAATAACAAGAATAATGCACTAATGTAAATTGTATGATTAACTAAATGCTTTCTAATAACAATTCTAAAAATTATTAATAATATTAAAAATAATGGTGCGCTAATTATAACAAATTTAAACAGTCTTGAAGTAAATTCAAATAAATTTTCATATATTTTTGATATAAAGCTTTGAGAAACTGGTTCTATATAATATTGTGCTAATTCCATTCTCTCACTAGGAAAATAAAAGTTATTTTCAATTTCTCTAAATGATCTATACCCTATCGAGTCATTTTCATGAGCATTAACAAAATCAACTTCATCAGTTATTGGAAATTGTAATCCACTATCAATATCAATTACACAAATACTACTTAATCCACAATAAGACTTTAAATGTGATGAAATTACAATTATAGGATGTTTAACAAATGTCTTTAATATTTCTACACCCATTTTTGTTGTTGATGGATTATCATTATCACCGATAAATACAATATCATCTTCTAATACTCTATCATTATCTTTTACACTTAATACATAAACTTTTCCATATTCATTTAACCAATTATAAGCAACAGTTTTCTCTTTATCTGATAGATGTTCATTATAATAAATATCATCTTTATTATTAACTATTTTATATTCATAACCATTAATTGAATGATACAATTGTTCTCCTAAAATATTAACTGCATTTCTATTAGTGTTCAAATCTAAACCTTTACTAACTAATATATGATTCCATACTTTAATAGAAGCAAATAATACAATAACACTTAATAATACAGTTCCTACATAATATAAAACATTCTTTAATTTATGATTATTAATAATTGCTAATACACTAGATATCAATAATGGTAATAAACAAATTAATACATATGGTTGTTTTAAGAAATAAGCAAACGTAACTCCTAAAACATAATATAAACTATATAATATTCTAATCTTTTTATTTTCTTCTTTATAATATTTTAAACCAATATTAATGCTTAGCATTGATAAAGTAATTGCAATAAACTCACATAACATTGCATGGAAATATCCTAATACCATTGGATTTAAACAAACAACACATGTAATAATAAGACTTATTAAATCTTTATGTTTATTCTTTGTAAAAATATTTTTTAATAAACTATAAGTAGTATAAAAGAATAATAAGAAAAATAAATACATCATAATTAATATACCAATATCACTCTTACCAAAAATAGAATCTGATAAAAATAACAATATTGGAAATACAGGTCCTCTTACTATATCCCAATTTGAAAATGGACTATTACCTTCTAATATATCAACATAAGTTAAATAATGAGTTGAATCCCACGTGATAACTAAATGTGACGAAAAGAAAATTACAGTAATAATAATAAATAATATTATAAACTTATATTTCTTTAAATACTCTTTCATATTACCTCCTAGTTGTTATAAGGATATTTACCAACTATATGTTTTTTATAATCCCTATATCCTCTTTGCATATTTCTAATTTTTCTATATTTATCTTTTTCAAATACTAATATATTCTTAAATCTTCCCTTAGCCCCTCTTATCATATGATCTATTTGATCCTTATATTTATCATAATATAAATCTTTTAAATACATTAGATTTCTTATCATATAATATTGTCTTATATAATTATGATTAGATGAATAAACAGTCTTTTTAAATAACTTATGCATTGTTATATTACCTAAACTATGTCTTAATAAAGACTTATTATATGATATTACCTTATAATTATTAGAATTAAGATTCATACAATATTCAATATCTACATTATCAATAAAGAAATAATCTTTCCATCCACCTATCTTTTTCCATAAAG
Source organism: uncultured Mycoplasmatota bacterium (assembly GCA_946613765.1). Lineage (GTDB taxonomy): Bacteria > Bacillota_I > Bacilli_A > RF39 > UBA660 > RUG12834. The sequence goes on along the minus strand of CAMOFW010000005.1, from coordinate 16,356 downwards.
ATAAATTTACTAAATTACCTGAAGTCATAACATCTATAACTTCATCATATTCATTTTTAGATATTTCTTTATTTTCTTTAGTTAAATGCCAAGGTGAAACTATACCTACACTATTATAATCTACCTTATTAGTAAAACTTATAAGCTTATCTAAATTATCTTTTTCAAAATAACTATCTTGATCCATAGTTAATAACCAATCATATTTTTCTTTATATGCTTTTTCAGCACCTACATTTAGTGATTTAGCAATCCCTAGATTTTCTCCATTAAATATATACTCTATTTTTTTATTATTAAACAAAGACTTGTTATTAACATCACTATTATCAACAATATATAATCTATCCAAATGATTAATATATGTATCTATATTAGAATTAATCTTTTCATCTGGATTATATAATACAACAACACCAGCTATTTTCATAATTATAACCTATGATTCTTATATCTAATTGTTTTATAAGTTTGTTTTAATAAATAAACGTTTGCTTTAACAAATTCTTTTGCTAATATTTTTAAATTACGAGTTCTATTATTCTTATGATAATAATTACTCTTACTAGAAAATAATAATCTATTATACATTTCATCAGTATACAAATATTTTTCTACTTTTTCTTTTTCAGATTTATTCATTTTATAATTAATAGGTTTAATATTATTGTTTAAAATATCATCTAAAGATTTATAAAAATCACAAACTACATTTTCAAAATCATACTCACTAGAAGTTAATATTGCTTCGTTTTTCATATTTTCAAACTTCTTATTATCTTCAAATAATTTTTTTATTTTATTAATGTATTCATCAGAATTATTAACAGCATCTACCAAAATAGCATTTTTATTATTAACACAATATTGAGTATTACCCATAGCATTTGAAACTACTGGAACTACTCCGCATGCCATAGCTTCAAGTGGTAATAATCCAAAACCTTCACTTAGTGATGCATCAACTAAAACATCAGCATCATATAATAAATCATACATTTTAGTTCTACTAATTGGTCCATTAATAATATTTACATTAACACTACTATTATTATTAATAGCAAAATCATACTTTTTACAATTATTAACAACTGTAATATCAATATCATTGAATTCTACAGTTAATTTCTTTAATACATCATTTAAGATAAATCCACCTTTTAATGCTTCATTTCTCATATTCATTAAAATATGTTTTCTCTTATTAGTTTTTTTAGTCTTAACTTGATGTAAAATATTGTAATCTATACCATTAACAATTTTAATTGCGTCAATATTAAATAACTTTTTATAACTATTTTTTAAATAATCAGATATAGTTACTACATAATCAACTATTTTAAATGATGATTCAACTTCACCATATCTAGTTCCTTCTAAGAACATAAATTCATATCCTTGTGAAAAATAAACAAGTTTGCTTCCCATCTTTTCACACATTTTCTTAGCTAAGAAAACACTATCAAATATAGTAGCCACTAAACAATTAGATTTAAACTTACCAATATTTTTAGGCCCAAGTGGTTTATATGCCATAATACCACTATATTCCCCAGCATATATATTTAACATACCAACATTCATACCTAAAATATTTAAATAATTTACTAAATCACTAATATAAATAACTCCACCTGCTCCATTACCCATTTGAGGTAAAACAAATGTATAATCTAAATCAGCAATCTTATCTTCTTTAGTTAAATGCTCTTTAATATATTTAATTGGATCGTTTTTTTCATACTCTTCTAATAAAGCATAATACTTATCTCCCCAACGATCGAAGAATATTTTTCTATTTTTTTCTAATCTCTCACTACGCATCTTATTTGTAGTATTAAATGATTGTTCTGCTTTATGAAATACATATGTATCTATAGCTACTTTAGCTTCAAAACCTTTTTCCATAGATTTAAATTGATAATCAGTTTCATCACCATATCCCATACCATAAATTTCATCTAAATATCCAACTTCATCAATACATTTTCTAGAAATCATTAAACAATTACCAACTACAGTACATGCATCAAAATTCATTCCCTTAAACTTTGATTCCAATAATTTATCCATCATAGTATAAGAAAAACCATCAAACATTTCTAATGTTAAATTAGCAGCATTAGAACATATTGGACAAATAAGTCCAATCTTTTCATTAGCCTCCATATGTTCCATCAATTTACCTACTGTGTTTTTAGAAACAAAACAATCAGTATTAAGTAACATAACATATTTTTCTTTACTTAATTTAAAACCATTATTAACATTTTTAATAAATCCTAGATTATTTTTATTATGAACAACTTTTACATTAACCTTATCCTTATATTTTTTATATAAATTATCTAATAAATTACTAGTTGTTTTATTAGATTTATCATCTAATAAAAATATAGTTCCTAAATCCTCCTTTTCAGTATTGTTTACCAAAGCAAACATACACATTTCAACATATTCAGGAGCATTATAAACAGGAATAATTACGTCACATTTTCTCATAACCTAAACCTCCTCAGCAAATCTCTTTTCAAGTTTTTTAAATACTAAATAACATAATCCAACTAGAATAAATCCTAACAAAATCAAGAATAATATATTTTCTAGTTGTGGTATTTGATGTACATAGAATATATCTCTATAGGCATTAATAAAGTGAGCCATTGGATTTAGTTTAAATATCCAAGCTAACCATGAACCACTAAACATATCTACACTATATAATACTGGTGTAGCATAAAAGAATATATTAAGTAAGAATACTACCATGTATTCTACATCTTTTACATATACATTAAATGCACTTAATAAGAAAACTGCAGCTAATGTAAATAAATACTGTGCAATCGCTATTACTGGTAAGAATACTAAATGCCATGATAATCCTACTCCACCAAGTAATACAAATATTAATATAATCACACATGATATTAAGAAATTAATTAAACCAGATGTGACAACACTAATAGGAAGTATTTCTCTTGGAAAATATACTTTCTTAATTAAATTAGCATTATTAGTAATACTAGTAGTACCATTAGATAAACTATAAGTAAACCAAGTCCATGGAATAATACCGCATATTAAGAATATCAAATAGTTAGGAGTTTGTACTCTCATAATATATGGAAATACAATCGCATAAACTAATACTTGTAGTAAAGGATTAATAAATGACCATAGAACTCCTAAAAAAGATGCTTTATATTTACCTCTAATATCTTTTTTTATTGTAGTCTTAAGAAGTTCTCTATATTTATATAACTCATTAAACACACTCATCTTAAGCACACTCCTTCAAGTAATCATCTATAACTTTATCACATTTACCATCTTCTTTAACTTCTCCATCACTAATCCAAATAGCTCTATTGCACAAATCTTTAATTGGACCAAGCGCATGAGAAACAATTACAATTGTCATATTACTTTTAGCTAACTCATGAAGCTTAGCAAAACACTTATCTTGGAAATGTTGATCTCCTACTGCTAAGATTTCATCGATTAATAATATTTCAGCATCAACGTTAATAGCAACACTAAATGCTAAACGCATATACATACCTGATGAATAAGTTCTAATAGGACTATCAATAAATTCTCCTAGTTCACTAAATTCAATAATATCATTAAGTCTTTTATCTATTTCTTCTTTAGTTAAACCAAATATAGCAGCATTAAAATAAATATTTTCTCTACCAGTAAAATCTGGATGGAATCCTGCACCTAATTCAAGTAAAGAAGTTAACTTACCATTAGTTTTAACAGTACCTTTATTTGGATAAATAATCTTAGTCATTAACTTTAATAAAGTTGATTTACCAGAACCATTAACACCAATTAATGCTACTGTTTCACCCTTCTTAATTTCAACATTAATATTTTTTAAAACAGTTCTAACTTCTGGTTTAGATTTCCAACCTCTAACCAATCTTTCTTTCATTGTATTTGCTTTATCACTATACAATTTAAAAGTCTTAGTCATGTTACTTACTTTTATTGCATAATCATCTTTCATGTTTATCACCACTCATTATGAATATTATATCAAATATAACTAAACAATACTATAAAAATGATTGATTTTATAGTATTTATCTTATATAATAACTAACGTTATTTAAAGGGGAAATGACTTATGAGTACAACTAAAGAGCAATTATTAGAAATAAATAGAATAATGAATCGCTACAATAAAATTGGATTTAAAAACATAAATAAAAAGGATTACTATACTTTAGCAGAATATTACCTAGATTTAATTTATGATAGTGGTTTAAGTTTATTTGATTATTCGTTTTATAACTATATACCTTTTCCTTATATAAATTATCAAAGTAAACAAAATCTAATATGGACATTTGAAAAAATAGATAAAGAAAAAACTGTAGAAATATTATCAAGAGAAGATAAAACTAAAGAACAAGCAGAAAAGATTATTCAAGAAATAAGAGATAATAATTTAGATATTATTGACTATTATAAAAGAACTAAACTAAGTTCATTATTCTTTAATGAAAACTTTGCATCATATAAAAGAAGTCCTATAATAAATAATTTATATACTGATTTAAGAAGTGACAAAACTACCTTAGAAAAAGAAGTAAAAATAGTTTATTACTCAGGTAATATTAAAGTGTCACAAGAACTAAAAGAATTAGCATTTAAAGAGCTAGAAGAACAAAATTTACCATTAACTAATGCAACCTATAGAGCATTAGTTAGAAGAAGAATAAATAAAGAGGAAAATATGATATAATATATACTAATTAAAGGAGTTGAACATATGATATTAGATATTTTAACAGATGCACTATTAGATACATTAAAACTATTACCATTTTTATTTATAGCATTCTTAATTATTGAATTAGTAGAACACAAATTAAAAAACAAAGAAATATTAAAAAAAGCTGGTAAGTTTGGACCAGTAGTAGGATCTATTCTAGGTGGTGTTCCACAATGTGGTTTTGCATCCCTTGCATCTAACCTATATGTAACAAGAATCATTTCACTTGGTACATTAATATCAATATACCTAGCAACAAGTGATGAAATGTTACCAATAATGTTAAGTGAACAAGTTGAATTATCATTTATCTTAAAAATAGTATTATTTAAAATATTAGTTGGTATGGTATTTGGTATATTAATTGATTTAATATATAGAAAAACTAATCATGAAACATTTGATTTATGTGAAAAAGATCATTGTAATTGTCATGATAAGAAACATTCATTAATCTTATCAAGTTTAAAACACACATTAAATATTGCTCTATTTGTAGTTATTATCAATATTATATTAAATGCAGTATTTGAATTAGGACTAGAAGAATTATTAAGTAAAATATTATTACAAGGTTCTATCTTTGGACCATTTATTTCATCACTAATTGGACTTATTCCAAACTGTGGTGCATCAGTAATAATAACAGAATTATATTTAAACAATGCCTTATCACTAGGCTCATTACTTGCAGGTTTATTAACAAACTCAGGTATAGCATTAGTAATATTATTTAAATCAAATAAAAACATAAAAGAAAATTTAACTATTCTTGGTTTAATATATCTAATAGGTTCAATAATCGGATTAATAGTTAACTTATTCTAACTTAAAAAGATAAGCTTAAAGCTTATCTTTTTTTATTTCCTAATAATTCTTCTTGATTTGTATCTCCAATTAAATTATAGAATTGTAAAAGTAATTCTTGATGCTCTACATCTAAATATTTTTGTAACTTTGCCACAACATTGATATCTAAAACAATTTTATTATATGCATCAATAAACTCATCAGTTAATTCACTTAATAACATTTTATCAGCTGCAATAAACTCTTCATATTTCATTTTCTTTGAATCTTCTAAATCTTTATGCTTAAGCATTTCTTCATGTTCTTTTAAATCATCCATATAAAAAAGTCTAATTCCCTCAAGAGTATTCATTCTATATTTATGATATTGATATGATTCATGACATTTAATTAATCCTTGAGCTGTTTTATATATTAATACATTTTCATCTTTTAATATATATGACAAAGCAATTAAACATTTTTTCTGTTTCAACATTTTACTTTTTAAAAATATTTTCTCAAACATGATTTACTCCTTTATTACAGTATATATAAATAGTATAACACACGTTTAACCAAAAAGAAGATTATAAATCTTTAAATAGATCTTCTAAATCTTCTTTTTTATTCTTCTTCTTTTTATTCTCTTTTATATCTTCTTCTACTTCTTTAATTAATTCTTCTTTTACTTCTTCTTTATTTTCTACTTTCTTATTTATTTTACTTCTACTTCTAGATAAAGAAATAATAATTATAATACACAAGAAGATAACTCCTAAAGAACCACATAACATATATAAATATAATTCATTATCTTTAGTTAAAGCGTTAAACAAATCTTCATTAAATATTTGATATGTATTATTCTTTTGATCATACATATAAATATTTTCAACATTAGTAGATAAATCTCTAGCATATACTAAATAATAATTATCTAAATCTTTAAATTTATAGGCTACAACTTCATTACCATTAATAGTAACATTAGTCTTTTCAAATCCTTTAATATTAATTTCTTTATCTTGTGGATATAATACTACATTAACACCATTTAAATTAACAAACTTATAATAATTATTATCTTTAACTTCATAAAAATAATTATTACCTTGATTATCTCTTACTGCTATTAAAACTATATTCAAGAATTCATTTTTAAATGCAGGTACTTCTTGTCCATTTACAGTTATTTTTTCTTCAACATAACCTTCAGGTATTTCAACATACTTACTATTTTTAACTACAGTTAATCCATCTTTAATAGTAACTGGATTATTATCAACAACATTAACAATAACATTATATGTTCTAGTAGCACCATTTTCAGCAGTAACAACTACCTCAAACTTATTAGCACCTTCAATTACTTCTTTTTCTCCTAAACCTTCAACACTAGCATAACTATCTTGTTTAGTACCAGTTAATTTAACAGTATTAACTTCACTAGCAACATTAACAGAATATTCTAATACTTCACTATCAAATGCTGGAGTTAACTCATATCCTTCAACACCCAATGCTTTTAAAGCATTATTAGTACTAGCCTTTCTTGGTTCAACAACACTAACTCTTTGTGTTCCACTAACATTAATATTAGTTCCATCAGCACTAGTTATATCACCAGATAAAACAAAAGCAATTGTACCTAAAGAATTAGCCTTACATGTTGTAGAAAAACTCTTAGTTGCGTTATTTCCATTACTAGTAGCATCAGCCCATGCTTGAGTACATCCATATGTGTTACCAGACGAAGTTATTTTAACATTCCAAGCAGCAGCATTTTTAATAGTAACAGTAGCAGTTACACTTTTACCATTTTCAACAGTTCTAGACGAAACTGATAAACCAGCACTAGGTGCAGCTTTAACACTAACTGTTAATAACATAAAACTTATTAACCCAAATAATATATAATTTATTCTTTTCATAAATACCTTCCTATCCTTGACTTATATTAGTAGTACCAAGCAAGAACTGTCTAATTTTTAATAAATTAGCACTATTAATATTATTATTACCTGTTACTTTAGCAGCTTCTAAATAAGCACCACCCAGTTTATTAGTACCTAATAAATGTTGTCTTAGTTTTAATAAATCAGCACTATTTATTTGACCATCACCAGATAAATCACCATATATAACAACTGTAAATGTAGTACCATCTTTATATTTAATAGTAGTACCTGTTCCAATAACACCTGTAGTACTATAAGTTAAATTAAGATCTTTAGCTTGAATACTAGAAGCAGTTGTTCCAAGTGCTATACCACTAACATAACTACCATTAACTTTAGCACCAATGTTTTTAACATCACCTACAGGTGCTGGAGCTGGAGTTGGTGTTGGTGTTGGTTCAACAGGATTACTACCTGGAGTATATGTTGCACATTGTGTACATAAACCACCACTAGCCCAAACAAGACCAGCTCTTAGTGGATTAGATTCAGAAGAATAAGCACCAATGTTATAGAAGTTAAATAATCCTTCATACTCTACTCCATTATAAGTAAACTTATTACCACTCGTATTAGATGAATTAATTTCTTGTACTGATAATGATGCTAAATAAACTGGATTAACATTAGCTGTTTTACCAGCTTCTTGATAAATAGATACAAATGATTGATTATCTATAGCATCATATTCAGCTATCGCAGCATTTCTACTTAATACACTCTTAACTACTTTATCATCTACTTGAATATATGATAAATTTTCAAACATAAATACAAAAGTTTCATTTAACCAATTTCTTGGATCCATATAATATTTAACTGCACCCAAATTTGGATAATACCAATTCTTTTCATTTGTTGGTACAGGTTTACCATTAGCATCTAATTCAGTTAACTTAGTATTAGTAGAATTAATAGCACCTGTTAATCTAAAATTAGTAGCAGCAGTAGTAAAATCTAAATTAGTTTTCATCGCAGTAAATGACCAACTTGGATGTTCATCATGTAATGCTCTTAAATAAGGTTTATATGAATCAGGAAAATCTACTAACTTCTTTTCAAATTCCTCATCTTTTACTGTATCTATTCTATCTAAATTAGCATCTGTTTTACCAGTTGAAGGATTATAATTAGTTTCCCCCATATTTTCATATACAGGTATAGAAAAATTAAATGGTAAACCCATAGCATTATTTTTATAATAAGCTAAAAATGAAGTATAAGCTTCTGATTTAGGTGCAGATATATTAGCTTGATATAAATGTGTATATACAGCATAACTACCACTAGGATTAACATTATATTTTTTTAAATATGAAGTATATTGTCCTTTAGATATATATCCCTTAGCAATATACATAGCTCCACCTACTATTGCTTTCTTAGGAGTATTCCATGGTCTTAAATATTGATCAGATAAATCTGCAGTATAAAATTCTGAGCAAAAATATCCTTCTTGACCATCATACTTTATTTTTACCCAACCAGCAGTACAATCTTTATTATCTTTATCATATATTTTAGTATCATCTAAAACATCAATAATATCACCACTATTTAAAGTATCTAATCTAGTTGAATTCTTAGTAGTTGGTTTATCTCTTAAAGCAACTGCATTACCAGTTACTTTAGCTTTAAAACTTTTAGCATTAGAAAAAGGCATTCTAACAAAGAATGTAGATATTAAAGTTAATATAACAAAAGAAATATTTAAAGACTTCTTAACATACTTCATTTAAAATACCCTCCATTGTTCTTAAATTATAACATATTATCTAATTCTAGTAAAACAATCTTAACTCTTATATGTAAAGAAAAAAATATAGGACAACCTACATTTTTTTAAATTCATATCTAGTAAATATTAAACCTTTCTTAACTACTTTATATTTTTGAGCATTAATTTCATCAGGAACTCTAGTTTGAGAATAAGTTAATTCAAAAGAATACTTCATATCATCATAACATTTATCATCATTATATTTAATACTAGTGCTAGAACATTTTTTTTCTTTTACACTATTTTCCTTTACATTATCATAAACATATGCCACTGTAATTTCACTATTTCCTTTTGATTCATGAGCATATGTAACTGCTTTAATATCATTTTTATCATTTTTATAGATAAAATAATAATCATTTGCACCAGGTCCACCACTAAAAACTTGATAATGATGAGTCATTACATCTACTAATTTATAATCACTACCAATAATATTTTGTTTTTCTAAATATGTATTATAGTTTTTAGCCTCATCGAAATCAATTGAACAACCACAAAGAAAAACACAAAAAAGAATAATAACTATACTAAACAAAGTTTTTTTCATAACACCACTCCTATTATTTTAATAATAACATAATAATTAAAAAAAACATAGGAATACCTATGTTTATTTTGTAAATTGAGAGTTATATAGATCAGCATAAAAACCATTTTGTTTTAATAGACTTCTATGTGTACCTTGTTCAATAATATTACCATCTTTCATAACTAATATTAAATCAGCATTCTTAATTGTTGATAATCTATGAGCTATGATAAATGATGTTCTACCATCCATTAATCTATCCATTGCCTTTTGAACTAATTCTTCAGTTCTAGTATCTACATTAGATGTTGCTTCATCTAAGATTAAGAATGGAGCACTTTCAATCATACCTCTAGCAATAGTTAAAAGTTGTTTTTGACCAGATGATACACTATCATTTTCATCTATCATTGAATCATATGTATTAGGTAAAGTTTTAATATAATGTGTTAAACCAACAACATCACAAACTTTCTTAACTTCTGCATCACTAACATTCTCTCTATTGTATTTAATATTTTCTTTAATAGTTCCATTAAATAACCATGTATCTTGAAGTACCATAGTAAATAAATCATGAATATTATCTCTAGATAAATCTTTAATAGATACACCATCAATTTTAATATCACCACTATTAATGTCATAGAACTTCATTAAAAGATTAACCATTGTAGTTTTACCAGCACCAGTTGGACCAACGATTGCAACCTTTTGTCCAGCTCTTACTTTTGCAGTAAAATCTTTGATAATAGTTTTATCTTCATCATATCCAAACTTAACATGATCAAATTCTATATCACCTTTAACTTGTGTTTTATCTAACTTAGTCTTAACATTTTCTTTTTTCATTTCTTCTTCATCCATGAATTCAAATACACGCTCTGATGCTGCAGCAGTAGATTGAAGAGAAATAAATGCTTGTGCCATTTGATTTAATGGATTAGTAAATAATCTAACATAAGTCATGAATGCAACGATAACACCAAATGTAATAACGTTATTGTGAGTTAATAACGCACCAACAATACATACAGCAACATAACCAAAGTTACCAATAAACATCATAGTTGATGGCATTAATCCTGCTAAGAATTGACTCTTTCTATTCGCATCATATACTTTTTTATTTAAATTATCAAACTTAATATCACTATCTTTTTTACCATTATATGCTTTAACAACTAATAAACCAGAATAAACTTCTTCAATATGTGAATTTAATTTACCTAATTCTTTTTGTCTAGCTTTAAAATACTTTTGAGATCTTGATAATATAAATCCCATAAATACAAATCCAATTAAACTTGAAAGAATAGCAGTTAAAGCCATAATCCAGTTAGTATAAAACATCATTATAATTGTACCAACAAATAATGTAATACTACTTACTAATACTGTTAATGATTGATTCATACTTTGAGATATAGTATCAACATCATTAGTTACTCTAGATAAAGTATCACCTACTTGATTCTTATCAAAGAATTTTAATGGTAATCTATTAATTTTTTTAGATATATTATCTCTTAATTTAAATGCAAACTTATTAGATACTATTGCCATTATATAAGATTGTAATAATGATAATACAGCACTTAATAAATATAAACATATTAAGAATATAGTTATTTTTATTATCTTATCCATATTCATAGATGGTTTAATAACACTTTGAATACTTTGAGGTAATTCCTCTATTTTAGAATATAATTCCTTAACATCACTATTTTGATCTACACTAGATAATACACTTAAATATTTTATTTGATCACTTGTTGTAATATCAACATTATCTATATTAAACGTAGGAAGTACATATACTAATATATTTTCAGGTAATGTTAATAAAGCATCACTATTATTAGTAATAGTATACATAAATAATTGTTTATCACTATCACTTAAATCAGAATTCATTATCTTATTAACATCTAAATTATTTAAATTATTTTGAATAGTATTTGTAATAGTTTCAATATTATCTTTTTTAACAACTAATCCATAAGATATTTCATCAGTTAATTCTGATAATCTATTAGGAGAAATAATTGCTAATATTGAAGAAGAAGCTGCTATTAATAAAGCAAAATAAATTGCTACTCTAAAACTTTTTAATTCACTAAATAATCTTTTTAGTGCACCAAAGAAGTCTTTAGATTGTTCATTTACTCTTTGAGGTCCTCTATTCATTTTCTAACTCCTCCTTTGATAATTGTGAAGTTGCAATTTGTTTATAAACTTTACAACTCTTCAATAATTCTTTATGTGTACCAATACCTACACATTTACCATTATCTAATACTACTATCTTATCAGCATTTAAAATAGTACCAATTCTTTGAGCTACAATTAATACTGTAGCATCTTTAGTATATTTCTTTAATGCTTTTCTTAAAGTAGAATCAGTTTTATAATCTAGTGCACTAAATGAATCATCAAATATATATATTTCTGGTTTTCTAGCAACTGCTCTAGCAATAGATAATCTTTGCTTTTGTCCACCAGATATATTTGTACCACCTTGTGCGATATGAGCATCAACTGTGTTTTCTAACTTTTTAACAAATGACGAAGCTTGAGCAACATCTAATGCTTCCATCATTAATTCATCACTAACTTCTCTCTTAGAATTTCTACCATATTTAATATTAGATTTAACAGTACCATTAAACATAACTGGTTTTTGAGAAACATATCCAATAATATTATGTAAGTCTTCTTGCTTATAATCTTTAACATTAACACCATCAACTAATACTTCACCACTTGTAGCTTCATAAAATCTAGGAACTAAGTTAATTAATGTTGACTTACCACTACCAGTTGAACCAATAAACGCAACTGTTTCACCTTTATTAATTTTTAAGTTAATATCTTCAATTAGATTTTCATCTGCATCACTATATTTAAATGATACATTCTTAAATTCAACAGTACCTACTTCTTTTTTCTTTACAGGTTTTACTGGATCTTTAATTGATATATCAGTATCTAATACTTCATTAATACGACTTGCACTTACTTGTGCTCTAGGAAGTATCATAAATATAATAGCTAACATTAAAAATGACATAATAACTTGAAGTGCATATGATGAGAATACAATCATATCACCAAATATAGTTATTTTATCGCTTAATATTGCACCATCTATTAATTGTGCACCTACAAAGTAAATTGATAATGCAAGTAAATACATTACTAAATACATAACAGGTTGCATTAAAGCAAATGCTTTTTGATTAAACATTGTATTATTAGTTAAATCACTATTAGCTTTATCAAATTTCTTTTCTTGATATTTAGTAGCATTAAATGCTCTAATAACACGAATACCAGTTAACCCTTCTCTAGTTATTAAATTTAGTCTATCAGTTAACTTTTGAACTATCTTAAATCTAGGAACAACTACAATCATTAATGTAATAACTACTGAAAGTAATATTACTACAGCTAATGCAGTTAATGCAGACCATTGCCAACTCTTATTTAATATCTTAGTAACAGCCCATACAGCAGTAACTGGAGATTTAATTAATAATTGTAATCCCATAGCAATAAACATTTGAATTTGAGTTATATCATTAGTAGTTCTAGTAATTAAACTACTTGTAGAAAATCTTTTAACTTCATCGATTGCTAAATCTTCAACTTTATTAAATAATTTCTTTCTAACATTATATGAAAATGATGCAGCAGCATTAGAAATTAAATATCCAGTAACAATTGCAGATACTAAACTTCCAAACGAACATGATAACATATAAAAACCATTTAATAATATATCAGACATTTCAGCATTTTCAGTTTGTACTAACTTAGTTATTTCAGACATATAATCAGGCATTTTTAAATCTAAATATACTTGAAATACTATTAAAGCAAAACTAATTAAAATAAATATAATATCTTTTAATTTTAAATTCTTAAATAATTTAATCATTATTATTTTCCTTTCTAATATTATCCTTCATTAAATCTAATACTTCATAAAATATATTTAACTTATCACTATCTATATTATTAATAATAGTTTTATTTATACTAATAATATTATCTTCGACATGTTTAATAGATTCTATAGTATCATTACTTAACTTAATAATATTTTTTCTAGCATCACTTTTAGATACTTCCCTAATAATTACATCTTTTTTTTCTAATGTATCAAGTAAACTTGATACTGAAGATTTACTACAATTCAAAAACTTCTCAATATCTCTTTGACTAATCTCTTCATCATGATGTTCACCAATAAAACAAACTACTTGTGCTTGAGTCATATTATCAACACATACCTTTGTTCCTTCAAAAAAATTTACCTTTTTCTTTAAGATATCTCCAAACTCTTTTAATTCATTTATTACTACTTTATCCATATAATCACCTAATTAGTTCGAAACCGAACTAATTAATTATAACATATATTTTTTCTTTGTCAAATAAAAAAAGATAGTCTAAACTATCTAATTATTAAAACCACATTCTAGTGTAACATTAACTTCATAATCTCCTCTTTCATAAGGATCTTTAGGTTTAACATTAACCTTAGTTTTCTCTTTATCACAACTTTCTTTAGTATTAATATTAACTAACTTTTCTGCTAATTTCTTAGCTTTACTATTAATATTTCCTAAAGTATTTAAATCTACATCAATACCTCTTTCACTATAAACAGCTAAAGCATCTTTACCTCTAGAATTAACAATTAAATCATAATATTGATCTTCATAAAATATCTTAGCTAATTCTTTCATTGTTTCATTATAATTATTTAATGTATTCTTAGTTTTATTCTTATTAGCTATAAATATTCCTAATACTACTAATATGATTACTATTAAAGCAATTAATACTATAACTAACTTTTTATTCTTTAAATTTAATTTCATATGATCACAACCTTGCATTAATTATAACATAAAAAAAATAGATTTGATAATCTATTTTTCATAATCACATGAAGAACATTTAATTCCTTCTTTTTTAACAACAAGTAGTTCACCACACTTAGGACATACTTCACCATTAGGTAAATCCCATGTAGCAACTTTACACTTAGGATAATTACTACATCCAAAGAATACTTTTCCTTTTCTTGTTGTTTTCTCTATAATCTTACCACCACATTTAGGGCAATCGCATATTTCTTTTACTTCTTTTTCTTCCTTTTTAATATATTTACAAGATGGATAGTTAGAACATGCAACGAATTCTCCATATCTACCATTACGTTTAACTAATGGACTACCACACTCAGGACAAACTTCACCAGTTTCCTCAGCTTTCTTCTTTTCCATATTAGAGAATGCATCTTCTACTTCATCTTCAAATATATTCCAAAAATCTCTTAATACTTTAATATTATCCTTCTTATTTTCTGCAATATCATCTAAATCTTTTTCCATATTAGCAGTATATTCAACATTAATAATATTAGAGAAGAATTCTTGTAACTTATCAGTAGTCTCAAATCCTATCGCAGTAGGTACAAACTTTTTATCTTCTAATACAACATAATCTCTATTCTTTAAAGTATCAATAATAGTTGCATAAGTAGATGGTCTACCTATACCAAGAGATTCTAATTCTTTAATTAATGATGATTCACTATATCTAGCAGGTGCTTTAGTGAAATGTTGATCACTTAATATTTCATTAGATGTTATTTCATCTACACCCTTTAGATTAGGTAACTTATTATCATCTTCTTCATTATCTTGATATGTTTTTAAGAAACCATCAAAAATAACTACAGAACCACTAGATTTAAACTTATAATCATTATTATCTAAAATAATAGTTGTTTGTAAATATTTACTATCAGCCATTAAAGAAGATAATGCTCTATCATATATAAGTTTATATACTTTATATTCTTCATTAGTTAAATATTGTTTAACTGATTCTGGTGTTCTATTAATAGATGTTGGTCTAATACCTTCATGGGCATCTTGAACATTTTCATTTTTCTTACTCTTTTTAACATATCCAACATATTCTTTTCCATAATTCTTTTCAATATATTTAAATGTTTCATCAATAAATAATGGAGATAATCTTGTTGAATCTGTTCTCATGTATGTAATTAAACCAACAGTTTCACTACCTAAATCTACACCTTCATATAACTTTTGAGCTATACGCATAGTTTTAGATGCACTATAGTTAAGTTTATTAACAGCAGCTTGTTGTAAAGTTGAAGTAATAAATACAGGTCTAGAAGTTCTCTTCTTTTCCTTTTCTTCAATAGATTCAACTTTAAACTTATCACTTAATTTACTTAATATTTCATTAGCTTCTGCTTCAGTATTTATCTTTAATTCATCATCTTTATATTTAAATAATGTTGAATCAAATTCATCAAACTTAGCAGTAATAGTCCAGTATTCTTCTGGAATAAAAGCTTCAATTTCTCTTTCTCTATCTACAATTAACTTTAACGCAACACTTTGAACACGACCAGCACTCTTACCACTAGTCTTACTTTGCATTAACT
>CAMOFW010000004.1 GCA_946613765.1 uncultured Mycoplasmatota bacterium | reverse complement strand
TATTGATTAAAAGTTAATAATACTTTTAAATGATCATATCTTAAAAAATCTAATAAGAACTTTAATATAGCAACAACAATTAAAGTATAATAACTAATATTATTATTCTTTTTATTCTTATTTACAATTACAAATAGAATTAAAAACATAATAGTTTCTACTATTTGAATTGGAAATAATTTAATATTAAGTCCTTCTGGATATGTAACAGAAAACCATGAATTAAAAGGTATACCATAGCAACAACCAACTAAGAAACAAGCAATCTTAGTTAAACCATATACAAGTGGTAAAGATATAATTGCATGTTTAATAAGTTTACCTTTCATATCAATTATCTTTTCAAATATAAGTGCTGATACTACTACTCCAATTAATCCTCCATAACTAGAAAATCCTACTTTCATAATATCAAAGTTCCAATCAGCAAACATTGTATAGTATTTACCAAGTATAAAAGCAAACATAAAATATAAAATAAAATATAATCGTATTTGTTTATTCTTTTTTATATCGTCTCTTATATTAATATAAATATATAAAATACCTATTAATACAGATAATAATAGTATAGTTCCATAAATAGGAAAATTAATCTTATTAATTATCATTTAGTTATCTCCATTTAATCAATTACATGAATAGATGCATTACCTTCATTAGGATTAATCGTATTTTTACAAGAACCAGCTAATAAAAATAAACATACTCCTGTAAAAATAACAACAAATAAAGCAGCTAATCCAATAGTTCTTTCACCCTTATCAGAGGGAAATACAATTAAAGTAAATATAGCAAGAAATAGTCCAATTAAAAAACTAATTACACCAACTGATACTAAATACTTTCTAAATCCATAATCAATATCAATAAAAAAAGTACTAATACTAAATATAACTAAAGCAATAGAAATACCACTTAATTTTTTACCAATTTTATTATCTTTCTTTTCATCTACTATTTTTTTATCTCTTACTAAATTTTTATCATTATTCATAATTATCTCCTAATAACAACCACTATTAGCAATATGTGAACATGTAATCCAAAACCACACAAATAATAAAATAAATATAATATATGGAATTAATAATAACCAAAAAGCAATCTTTAAAGCCTTATTCTTAGGATATACAATTCTACCAACTATTAATGTAGTTATTGCTGCAAGAGCTGGTATAGATATAAAAGTATAAGCTATATTAGTTAACAAATCATAGCCATTCTTAGCATATAAAACTAAGAACTTAACTATTAAAATAGCTACGGAAATTACTACAAAAGCAATAGCTTTATCATTATCACTTGGCTTTATTTCTGACTTAGTTTCAACTACTTTGTCTTCTTTCTTTTCTTCATATACTTTAGTACCACATTTAGTACAAAATTCATCATTTTCATTTAATTCAGTTCCACAATTGATACAATATTTCATAATCTATTTCTCCGTTTCCTTAAACATATGCTCTTAATATAACTAAACTAAATACTGCATAAAAGAATAAACATACTTTAACAAAAGTACATTTAGGATATTTAATAGTTCCATATATTACTAATCCTAGCCCTACCATAAATGCAAAAAGAGTACCTACTTTTCCAGGTAATCTAAATATAGTTTCAGTATAATGATATATTTCACTCATAGAAAAATAAATAATAACTGAAATCCAAGCATAAATATTACCCATTCTTCTTTGTTCTATATCACTTAATACTTTTTTACCATCATGAACATTTTCATTATTTATAATACTTCCCGATTCACAATAAGTACCACAGGAAGTACAAAAAGTATTATCATCCGGTAATTCTTTACCACAAAATTGACATTTCTTCATAATAACCTACTATCTAATCTTAACAGATAAATCTCTATTTAAATCATCTATAACTGTATCCAAATTACTATTAACATTACCCAATTCATCATGTAACCAAAGAGTTTCTTTAAGAGGATCTATATCTTTAAGTATTTCTTTAGCAATAGTAAAACCTAATACATATTTTTCAAGTTCATTTATAAATATTTCTTCTTCATCTAAAACATCTAACAAACACTCATAAGTTCTATATTCATATCTTAATACTTTACCAACAATAGATTTTCTATCTCTACTATTAAGTAAATTAGTTAAATTTATAAAGTCTATATGTCCATCTCTTAAATATAATTTAATCAATTCATTTAAAACTATAATTCCTTCAGCATTTGCTTTAGTTGAATCTAATCTATCATTATAAATAAGATTATAATCATTTTCCGTAATATAACCTTTTTCAAGCATAAATTCACTTAATAATAATTCAAAAGTAATAGAAGCAGATTCTCCTAATAAAACTCTAGTTTCAGTATTACCAATTAATCTAAATAAATAATCACCAATATTTTCTTTAACTTCTATCTTACAAGAATTCATCATATGAATCATTTCATGTAAAAGTGTAGTAACATCTAAAGGATTATTAAAGAAAACAAATTGAACATGTTGATCATAATCAAAATAGCTTTCTTCATCTGGATTATATTTACCATCTACAAAATTAACTGCAAGAGTTCCATCTTCATATCTTTGATGTAACAACGTATTGTATTGAATAGCCATATTATGATCAAAAGAATCTAAATATTCATAGACAATATCAACTGTTTCATTTAAAGAAAAATCTCTAGACCATTCATCAGTTTCAGTAGGTAAATATTGTTCTTTTAATATTTTAATAGATAATTTTTCAGTTTCAGCAAAAGTATCTTTATCAATATCAAAAGTAGAAACAAAATTAGATACTAAATCATTAAGTCTTTTATAATCAATATTACCACTAAAAGCCATAAGGAACTCCTTTCTATAATTAATAATCTATAATACTTGCAATTAAACCATCTGTTATACCTTCACCAGTATGAGGTTTAATATTAGAATAAACATTATCAAATAAGAATAATGCTACTAATATAATAGCAATTGGTATTAGTATTTTTTCTTTAAATCTCTTTAAATAAGTATTAAGAAAAGGACCTATTAAATAACCTACTGTCATACATCCTATACCAAATAATAATACACCTTCAAAACATATTCTACCATTTATATTTAAAAAGCTACCTGTATAATCCCAATAATGTAAATTCTTAAATATTTCTAAATATAAAGAAGTAATATATTCTATAAAACCACATAAAATCATACTAGCTATAAAATATAATTTAGGTTTCTTTTTAAAACTCTTTAAAGCATATAAAGTAATTACTCCACCCCAACCATAAATAGGTAACCAAGGTCCAAATAAAGCACCACGATTAACATATTTACCAAACTGAACCATATGAAGTATTACTTCCCAACTCCAACCTACAAATGAGAATATAAAGAACATTAATACATAAGTAGTTAAAGTATAATTATCATCTTGTTTAGAATTAATTAACTCTTTATGATCAATCTTAATAAAGTATTTATCATCAGGATAAGGTTTATCACTAAACTCATCTATATCTAAATACTCATCACATAGTTGTTCTTTAAGATCTTTATCTAAATCTTTTCTCTTTCTTAACTTCATATATATTTCTGCATAACATGCTTCTCTATACATATTAATAAAGAAGAAACTTAATAATCCTAAAGTAAATACATCTATAAACTTTAAGAATAAAAATGATATATCCATAATAAATGTATTCCATTTATTACCTTTCATCATTTGTTTAGAAAGTTTAATAGCATCTCTTGCTTTTATATTAGGATTTTCAGCTAATATATAATCTACCATTTTATATTCATAGTATTTAATAAAACCACCTATTATAGTTAAACACCATAAAAAGAGTTTTATATCTATAAGTAGAAGAACAGCAATTACATTTCTTTTCTTCTTAACTTTAGCAGGAAATATAAGTCTACCTATAGAAGTATCTTTATATCTTCTTTGTTCAAGGAAATATCTAGCTTTACCAACATAAATAATATTAATAGAAAATAAATACAATAAAGTAATAATACCTAAGGTAATTAAAGACACTATTGCATTATCTATCTTCTTATTAATAAATAAACTAATAGAACTAAATAACCCTAGTACTACTGAATTACTTTCTACCATATTATTAATAATTGGAGCTAAGAATCCTTTAGTATATCTATATTCTTTAGTATTACCTTTTTCTTTAATAAAAATATCTTCAGCTATATCAGATATTCTTTTAGGTTTAACTAAATAACTTGATATAAAAGATGATTCAGGAATACCTTTTTCTATATAAGAAAAATCAATTTTATTACCAAAGTTATATCCTCCACCTACAACAAGTCCAAATATAAATACAACTATTAAAGTTCTAAAATAATTCTTTCTTAAACTCTTTCTCGCACACTTTTTAATTTCTTTTCGATTCATAAAGGAACCACCCTACTATTTAATTATAACATATAAAAACAAGAACTAAATGTTCTTGTTTAATATTTAATCTGCTTTTGTTTTACCATACATGAAATTAACTGGAGAAATAGTTGTTCCTTGGCACCAAGGAACATCATTAGATGGTTCAATACCATAGAAATAACATACAAATGCTGATAAGTTAACTCCAGATGTTACACATAAAATAATATCGTCATCATTATATTTATTAACTATATCATCTAATGCATCACAGTTTCTCTTAAGTAAACTTTCCCATGATTCATCATATTCTTTTTCATTAAATCTAGGTTCATCTATTATTTCTACATTTTGATATTCATTTATAATCTCTGCTGTATGTCTACATCTTAGATAAGGACTAGTATAAATAGCAGTTACTTGTTTTTTTCCTAATTGTTTACCAATAAGCTCTGCTTCTTTTATACCTAATTCAGTAATATCTTCTTCTTGTCTAAGAATAGGATCTAAATGATTTTCACCAATCGCTCTTTCAGCATGATGTAAATAAACTATTTTCAAAATTAATCCTCCTTATTAGATTCTTTAATTTCACCAATTTCATTAGAATTAGAATCAATAACATTATTATCAGTTGTTTCTTCAGTTGTAAGAATATTTTCATTATTTTCTTTTACTTCCATAACAGGCTCAACAACAGTAGAATCATCAATCATATTTTTATTTTCAATCATTTCTACTTGAGCAGGAGTATCTGGATTATTCTTTAATGTCTTTTTTCTCTTAATAAGAATAATTAATACTACTGCAGTAATAGAAAGAATAATTGCTCCACCTATAATAGCTAGAATACCACTATTATCTTCTTCTGATTCAGAAATATCTTGTTTTTCTTTAGCTTCAACAGTTGTAATTCTAGTTGTTGTAGTAGTTTCAGTTGTTACTTCTTTCTTTTGCTTTTCATCTAAAACAAAGAAACCATAACCATCTATATAATAGTAATTTTTTTTATTAACAGTAAACTCAAAACCATTATAAGTTTTATCTTTTTCAAATGTTCCTAGTTTTTCTGATAAAGTGTAATCTTTATAATAATCACAATCTAGATTTGAATACTTAACTCCAGAATAGTAAATAGTACCTCCTAGATTTATATCATATTCATTTGATTCGTCTAAAGTAAACCAAACTTTACTTCCATTAACATTAATCATATACCAACAATCACCATGATTAATACTTTTAGAATAAAGTACATTATATATTTTATTCTCAGGAATAACATTGGATTTACTGTTTAAATCTAATGCTTTTGAATATAATTTGATAATATTAGAATCATATACTAATAGTTTTTCGTAAGCTTCAGGTTGAGCTTGACCATATGCTTTAATCCAAACCTTTTTACCATTAACAGTTATTTGAGCATATTTTTCAAAAACTATATCATATAAAAGTGAATATTTATAAACTTGACCATATTCTATCTTTTCATTTACAACTTCACCTTGTTCACATGGTTTAGAATATAATTTAACGTTTGGATCAACTATATAAATTTCATTTTCCTCAATCTTAACTATAGTAGAATAAATAGGGTTAGAATTAGTATCATAGTCATTATGAATACCTGTAACAACATATATCCATCCTTCAACAGAATTATTCTTATAATATAACCAGTTTGAAAAATACGTATAATCATCATTAGGATCACATACATATGAAGCTTCTATTTTTTTATTAGCTGCGATAGTACCAACAACTTCAGAAGAAATCGATGGATCACTATAAACTTTTGATTCTTCAAGTGTATAGTATTTATAATCACTTTTTTTAACTTTCATTTTATTAATATCTATAATGATTTTAACATCTTCAGCTTTTACACAATAATAATCATTATCAATTTTAACAAAAATATAAGCACCCGATTTATCATTAGTACTATAAACAGTTCCATAAGGAAGAACTTTATCAGTTAATTTATATCCACCTTCATTTATTCCAACCCACTCATATACTTTCGCACCATTAGGATTCGTGACTTTTATATCAAAAGTAGGCATATCTGGCATTCCAATGTCAGCACTTACAAATGTAGGAAATATAATAAATAAACAAAGAAAAAGAAGAAAAAATCTATTTTTCATAATTAATTTTCCTTTTCTTCTTTGACTTCTGCTTTATCTTCTTTATTTCCTTTTCTCATTCTTGCAATAAGAACAATAATAACAACGATAGTTAAAGCAAGAACAATAGAACCACATACAATGTAGATAATAAAATTCTCTTCTTCATCTTCAGCAACTACTACTGGTTCAATATCTTGAGTTGGTTCTTCTTTGTTTATCTCTTCTTTAACTAATTTATTTAAATCATCTGCACTTAGTTTAAAGAATCCATATCCTTCAGCATAATAAATATCTGCTGAATATAAATAATCAGCTACATATTTTTTATTAGCTTCAAAAGTACCAGCTTTCTTAGTCATTGTATAGTCTTCATAATAATCTACAGTCATATTTGAATAATATTCATAAGGACTATAAATATATGAACCAACATCTACTTCATCATCATAATCAACATCCAAAGTAATCCATAAATCAGATGTTCCATCATTAACTAAATACCAACCATCACCATGATTTAATTCATAAGCAACCTTAATATCATATAAAGTATTATCCATTAATAAAGTTTTAACTACACTATTTTTATCTAATGCTCTTCCATATAAAGCAACTTTAGATGCATCAGTAATAATCATTTTATCATCTGTTTTATGTGCTTCTAAATTTTTGTTTACCCAAACAAGTTTACCATCTACTTCTACTTGAACATATTCAGCATATACTTGATTATAATTGTATTTATATTTATATGTTTTACCATATTCAAGATAAGCATTAACTTTTTCACCTTGTTCCATTGGTTCAGTATATAGATCTACATCAGTATAAACTACATAGAACTCTCCTTCTTCTACTGCAGCAACAGTAGCAATAGCGCTTTTATCATCTAAACCAATTTCAGCAGTTGTTTCATATAAAGCATAAATCCAACCTTTAACACCATTTACATTAACATAAGCCCATGAATCAAATGATTCAGATTGACAAATATTAATATCAAATGTTTCACCTTTAGCAATAGTACCTGCTACTTTAGATGCAAAATAAGGATATTCATAAACAGTAGTTTCCTTATAAGCATAATATTGTTTTTTATATTTTTTAAATTCCATTTTACTAGCATCTAATATAGGTGTGATATCATCAGCAAGTAAATAACCATATTTATCACCGCATTTGGCTTCTAAATATTTACCATAACTATAACTAGATTCACAAATAGTTCCAGGTGCAAGAAAAGTACTAGTCTTGTTATAAGTATCCTCATCATCACTATCATCGTACAAATATGCACCATTTGTATTAGTAATTTTAATATTATAACTACTTCTTTCTGGCATACCAACATCAGCACTTACTAATGTAGGAACTACTAATAACATTAATAATAAAACTAATAATTTTTTATTCATATTATTCAACCTCTTTTTCTTCTTGTTTTATTTCTTCTTGTTTTTCTACTTCTTCTGGTTTACCAGCAAATGCTGTAACTGGTTCTTGTTTTTTATTCTTATTTTTATTAATAAATAACTTAGCTATCATAACTATAAGTGCAATAATAACAGCACATATTACTATTGTAAGAATAAGTGAAACACCACCATCACGTTGATACTCAGGAACGTAAACATCAGCTAATACTGTTGTAGGAACCATTAAAAGTGATAATAACATTAATGTCTTTTTCTTCATATTCTATCCTCCTATAATATTATATAAAAGAAAATATAATTAATCCACATATATAAGAAAAACAATTCAATATTAAAGATAATATAAATGGATTAATCTTTCTTCTTTCTATTACCATCAAATATATAAAACCTTCAATTAAAACTATTACTACTTCAGCTATATAAACATATCTTTGAGTAATAGCATTACCAAAGTAATATCTACCAGCTACAGTTAAAGCATTTAATAAAGGGTTAGTAAGTATATTTACGAGTATTATATATAATAAATCTACTCCACGATATTTAAGAATGATTGCAAGTCCACCTTCAAGAATAATAGTAAGTAATAGACATACAAGCATCATTCCAAGTGTATAAGTAATATCCATTATTTATTCCCCAATTCTTTAATGGTTGCAACAATAATAAATGAAGTAAATAAAATAAATAAAACTAACATAATAATCATAATTACAGGATCATTTTTAAACAAACTATTTACAAATATATCTTTCATAATTAATTCTCCTTCTTAATTATTAAGTGTAATGCTAATACACATAATAATGATAAACTACATATTATAATAGAATTAATTGTATAATCAGTTATCTTAAAGAAGAATACAGGAACTGAACCTAAGAATAAACCTAAAGTAGTATAACCAAAAGCAAGCCCTGGACTTTCTTTTAACACAGATACTAACAATCCTAAAGTAACAGCCATAGTCATACTAAATAGCATTACTCCAATTAAAGATACTACCATTAATCTATCTCCAATTATTAAGAAAGGAATAGCAAGTAATACACTTCCAATTGCTGTTTTTCTCATACCAATTGTATCTATTAAAATACCACCTAAAGCTTTACCTATTCCCATGAATACAAATAGAATAACTGTTTGAATAATTGTTTTATTCCAACTTGTAGGAATACCATATCCTGTATAACCTCTTATAGCTACTACAAATGTAGCTAAGAATATAAGAATAGCAGGACTTAATTTAGTATTAGTATAATTAAAGTTCTTACATACATTTTTCTTTTTATAATCAACATAAGTATCAGCAAGTAAACAAAAAGGAATCATAGTTAAAGCTGCTATTATAAGTAAATACATATTTAACTTAGTAGCACCTAATATCTTACCTGTAATAACACCAAAAGAACCACCTGCAACAAAAATAGCTGCATGAGCCATCTTTCCATTTGAACTTCTTAAAGTAGCTTCAGCACCAGCAATATGCATAAATGCATTACCAATAGCAATAATAGCTATTGAAGTATAAGTACCAGGTATAATTCCTATATTAAAATTAAGAATACCAAGAATCATAATTAAAGTACCAATTATACCAGGCTTAGGAAGTTTCTTTTTATCAAAGAAATAACCTATTACTCCTTGAGGTACAAAAGCAAGTAAATCATATAAAACTGGACTTACCCATAAAATAACAGAATCTCCTACTACTCTTTTAAGAGCAAAGAAACAAATAACTTCTGTTATAAAATGGACATAAAAATATAAATATCCAACTTGTATATTCTTTTCACTAAATGCTTTAATTATTTTCTTCATGTAATTATCTTCCTATCTTAATTCCAGTAATCTGTTAAATTACCATCCTCTTTATAATAACTATCCATTAATACAACATGATCAAATGTATTATGAACAGTAGTTTTCTTATAAGTCTTACATATAACTCCACCTAAATAAGGTAAAGATTCAGCAACATAGAAGTTTTCATCATCTTGTCCTATTATTAAAGCTATATGTCCCCAGAAGTTAAATAAATCTCCTGTTTTAATCTTTCCTGAAGTAGCTAAACTATATGTTAATGCTGTATATTTACCAGTATCTGTCATTTGATAAATACCTTCATTTTCTCCAGCACCTACATCTCCAGGATCAAAACCTCCATTAACAAATGCCCAAGTAACAAATCCTGAGCAATCAAGTCCATTAGGTGATGCTCTACCAGGAATATATCCATGCTTAGGATCATTCTCTAGATTTGTAAGAGGACATCCCCAAGTTGAAGGTCCTTTATAACTATATTTAATAGATGAGAATTTACTATCATCTAAATACAATCCTTTTTTATAGTATCTTCCTTCTCCATCAGCTAAACGAACACCACTTTTATTAGTTCTACCATTCTCATAGAAGTAAGGAACTCTATATTTAAATTGAAGAGTTAAGAATCTACCAGCAGCAACTACTCCTGCTCTTGTGCCTTCTCCTGCTTCTTTAACATAGTAATCTAGATATTCATCTAAAACTATAGCTTCTTCTTCCGTATATTCATGACAAGGAACTACAGTCTTTTTAGTCTTTGATAAAGTTGGTTTACTAATTAAATCAGTAACAACAACTTCCATATATGATTCACTTTTATCTTCATATATTTTAGTTCTACCATTGCCAACTGCAATTAGATTATCATCTTCAATCTTAACTACATTTTCATCATCACTTTTAAATATTAATTCTTCTTCATTATTATCAATAGATACTAAAGTATAATCTATTTTTACTTTATCATCTTTTAATAAATAGATTTTATCTTTATTGAACTTAAAATCTAATCTATTATTTAAATAATCAAGAACATCAATATTATCAATAGTATTAATATCATTAAATATAGTTACTGAATAAGAATCTCCAACTGGTATATCAAGTAAACATTCATTAATACTACCTTTACCATGAACAACATTAGTACCATTAATACCCTTACAATTAATAACATTATTAAAGAAAATACCATGATTAGTATTTATTTTAACTTTAATACTATTATTACGATCATCATAAGATACTAGTTTTATAGACTTTAATTCTATTCTATTATCTATGACATAAACAGCACCTAATGATAATAAAACTGCATTAAAAACGATTAATAATACAACTACATAATAAATTTTTTTCATATAAACCTCTACACTTCTTAATTATATCTTAAATAGTAAAAAAAATGTAGAATTATTAATAAAAAAATATTATATTTAATATGGTGATTATATATGAATAAAGAAGTAATTAGAACTATTAAATTTACATTGTTTTCTCTATCTGCCGGAGTAATAGAATTTGGTACTATTACACTATTAGATAACATAACTAAGATGCCTTATGGAGCATGTTATTTCATAGGATTAGTCTTGAGTGTACTATGGAACTTCACGCTTAATAGAGAATTTACTTTTAAATCAGCTAACAATGTTCCAGTTGCTATGTTTAAAGTATTCTTATTCTATTTAGTATTTACTCCTACTACTACATGGTTAGGTAATTACTTAGTAGAAACAATTAAATGGAATGCAATGTTAGTTACAGTACTAATAATGATATCTAACTTTGTACTAGAATATTTATATGATAGATTCTATGTATTTGGTAATTCATTAGATACAAAAAAGAGAGGTTAAACCTCTCTTTTATTTTCCTTTAATAACATCGTCAGCGATATTTTTAGGAACAGTATCATAATGATCAAATTCCATTACATAAGTTCCTCTACCTTGAGTATCACTTCTTAATACAGTAACATAACCAAACATTTCTGAAAGTGGTACAAAAGCAACAACTTTAATATATTTACCACTATTAGATTGACTATTAATTTTACCTCTTCTAGAAGTAAGTCCTCCAATAATATTACCTAAATATTCATTAGGAGCTTCTACTACAACCTTCATGATAGGTTCAAGAAGAACTGGAGAACACTTAGTTACTGCATCTTTAAGAGCCAAACTAGCAGCAACTTTAAATGACATTTCATTTGAGTCTACATCATGGTAAGATCCATCAAATAAAGTAGCTTTAACATCTACAACTGGGAAACCCGCAATCATACCACCTAACATAGCTTCTTTAAGACCAGTATCTACAACTGGAATATATTCACGAGGAACAGTTCCACCTACAACTTCATCGACGAATTCATACCCCTTACCTGTATTAGGTTCGAACCTTATCCATACGTGACCATATTGACCTCTACCACCTGATTGTTTAACAAACTTACCTTCACATTCAGCAGGGACTGTAATAGTTTCACGATAAGCAACTCTAGGTTTACCAACATTACATTCAACATTGAATTCTCTTCTTAATCTTTCAATTAAAACTTCTAAGTGTAATTCACCCATACCAGCAATAATAGTTTCACCAGTTTCTGAGTTTGTAGTGACTTTGAAAGTAGGATCTTCTTCACTTAATTTTTGAAGAGCAATACTCATCTTTTCAGCATCATCTTTACTCTTAGTTTCAACTGTTAATTCCATAACTGGATTTGGGAATGTCATAGATTCAAGTACACATGGATGTTTTTCATCACATAAAGTATTACCTGTAGTTGTATTCTTTAAACCTACAGCAGCAGCTATATCACCAGTAAATACTTCTTCAATATCAGTTCTTTCATTAGCATGCATTAAAAGTAATCTACTAATTCTTTCTTTAGTATCTCTACTAGAATTTAAAACATATTCACCCTTATTTAAGTGACCTGAATAAACTCTAAAGAATGTAAGTCTACCTACATAAGGATCAGTCATAACTTTAAATGCTAACGCACTAAATGGTTCAGAATCTTTAGGATTAATATGTAATTCATTTCCATCCATATCAAAACCTTTAATAGTACCTACATCAACTGGACTAGGTAAATAATCTACAATAGCATCAAGTAAGAACTTAATACCCATATTACCTAAACCAGTACCACACATAACTGGGAAGAATTCATTACTTAGAACACCTTTTCTAATACAATGTTTAATATCTTCTACTGATACTTCTCCATTTTCAAAATACTTATTTAAAACATCATCATCAAATACAACTACTGTTTCAACTAAGTCATTATGTTTTTCATCTACTAGAGTTTTTAATTCACTAGGAACTGGAATTTCTTCTGTATCTTCATCAGGAGTACCTAAGAATCTATAAGCTTTCTTAGTAATTAAATCAATAACTCCTATGAAGTCTTGTCCTTCACCAATTGGCCATTCAATTGGTTTAAAGTTAACTGCAAATCTTTCTTCAATCGAATCCAAAGTCATTTGGAAATCAGCACCAAGTAAATCCATCTTATTAGCAAATATAATTCTTGGTACTTTAAATTCATCTGCTTGTCTCCAAACAGTTTCAGTTTGAGGTTGTACTCCAGCATGAGCATCTAAAAGTGCTACAGCTCCATCAAGTACTCTTAAACTACGAGATACTTCTACAGTAAAGTCTACATGCCCTGGAGTATCTATAATATTAAATCTACAATCTTTCCAATAAGCTGTTGTAGCAGCAGAAGTAATAGTAATACCTCTTTCTTTTTCTTGGTCCATCCAATCCATAGTTGCTGAACCATCATGAGTTTCCCCAATTTTTCTTATTTTATGAGTAAGGAACAAAATACGCTCCGTAACTGTTGTTTTACCGGCATCAATATGTGCCATGATTCCTATATTTCTTGTTTTATCTAACGAATACTTTCTAGCCATATTAAATCACACTCCTTCTCTATTATTATATTTTATTAATTTTTATTTAATTAACTTTTAGTATTCCTTTTACTTAATATGTACATTTTAACCATCTCTTTCTATCGTAATAAAATTATATTTAAACAAAATAAAAACCCATCTTAGATGATGAGTTTTATTCTACTTAAAACATAATATTCTATTGAATATTAAATAATTTTATCCACGAAAATAAGACCCATCGAAAAATGCGTTTAAAATTTTAAATGATAATTTTAAAATATTTCTATTTCTCATAGGTCATATTTCCTTTCTGCAGTAATAATATAATTATTTTTATAATTTGTCAAATATTATAATTCATTTACTTTTTTAATAAATTCATTAGAGCCTTTATACCAAGTATAAATACCTTTTTTTCTTTCTTTAAATTTATTCAGTTCTTCTTCACTAGTATTAGGGTTTCTTTCTAAGTATCTACTAATACATCTTTTATAGCATTCATCTATACAAGTTCTAATAATAATTACTTTACCCTTTAATAATTTAACATCTTTAATACAATGAAATTGAGCACAATCAATAACAATGGTTTTATTACTATCTTTAAAATAATCTAATATTTCTTTATAAATTAAATCAAAATCATACATAAGAGTTGGCATTTCTTCATATTTATTAATTAAATAGTTTTTAAAGTCTACTCCATATTGACTTGATGGTTCATGTTTACCAAATATTTCATCTGTATCAATAATAATATATTCATCATTATTAAAGTTATTCTTAATATAAGTAGACTTACCTGATCCTGATTGACCAGTAACATTAATAACTTTATCTTGAGTTATTTCTTTAATAAAAGGTTCTTTACTTACATCTATTGTAATAAATATATCATTCATATTAACACCTCACCTAAAAAGAAGCACTTAGCTTCTTATTTAGTTTTCTTTCTTGTCTTTGGTTTGTTATGTTTAATCTCATAATACTTTTCTACTATTTCATCAACTTCATGACATTCATTAATAATATCTTCTGTGAATACTACAGCTTCTTCAAAATTATCAAATTCTAAATTCAAATAAATCTCAGGGCCGTTTCTAACAACAAGTTCACATTTAGAAATAATATTATTTTCTATAATTGGTTTAATACCTACATACCATCTCATTAATGAAATATTAATAGTATTATCGTTAACAAACCAATGATTTAAATTAAATCTTGGCATACACAACTACACTCCTACTTAAAGGATAACACATTATAAATAAAAAAGACTATACTTTTTTGTATAGTCATTTAATTAATGTTTAAGAACTACTATTAAGAAGTAACTTAATGCCATTAAACCAACTGATGATCCAATTAGTTTAACAAAGAACATTGGACTTTTTTCATTACTTTCTTCTGTCTTAGGACTAACAGTAGGAACTGTAGTTTTAACAGTAGTACTAGTTGTTGTTTGTACTGTCATACTATCAACGGTTATTGTTTCAGTAACTACTGTTCCAGTAGTTATTTCATTAGTAACTGGTGCTTGAGTAGTTGTTGTCTTTGTAACTGGAGCTTGAGTATGTCTATAAGTAGTTGTGGTTGTTGTAGGTCTATCTATTACTGATATATTTTTAACTATATTAGAAGGATGATCTTCATCAAAATTATTACCTACAATAGTTATATCACTTAAAGTAATACTCATAGTTCCTGCTACACCTGCTTTAATTGTATAAGAAGCAAGAGTTAAAGAGTTAGGAGTAAGAATATCAGTACAAGAAAAATTATCCTTACCCACCTCTCCATTTCCACATGTAACTTTAGAATAACTAGTAATATTACCATTAGAAACACTAATATTTGCTTCTCCTCCTGAAACATTAGTGTCTTTAACTTTAACAGAACAATTAACATTTTCTCCTACATATACAGTATACTTATCACAACTAAGTTCCATAGACATAGCACTAACACTAAAAGGTATTAATAATATAATTAACAATAATATTTTCTTCATCATAATCACCTATCCTAATGTTGTTATTTTTCCTTTGTAATAATTATATAAACGAGCATTATCAGATAAAGTAACAGTACTCTTATTTGATATCTTACCAGCTTCTAAATAATAATCAGTAAGAGTAATTTTACCTCGATAATGATTATATAACATTGAAACATCTGATAATGTTATTTGACCATCACCATTAACATCACCTTTAAGAATTACATGATAAGTAGAATTACCAGATACAACCTTGTAACCTGTACCAATTCTATCATTAGTATTAACTAAAGCATCACTTCTATCATATATTCTAATTTCTCTATCAGAAGATACATTAGAAAGGAATGTATCTTTAGTTAATTTCTTATTAACAGGAGATGCTTTAATATTCATAGATTCAATTGTATAACTATCTGATGTAATAGCATCTACAATACTATAATCATCATTTTTTAAATAAGTAATAATCTTATCAGCAATAGCTATAAAACCATAGTTACCTGGATGTGTACCT
Organism: uncultured Mycoplasmatota bacterium; assembly: GCA_946613765.1. Taxonomy (GTDB): domain Bacteria; phylum Bacillota_I; class Bacilli_A; order RF39; family UBA660; genus RUG12834. Next base: position 8,247 of record CAMOFW010000004.1, on the reverse strand, counting down.
ACACCTTGGGATTCAACAAATCTTCTAGTATTTGTAGAATCTAAATACTTATCTCCAATAAATGAAGTATATCTTGAATAAAGAGTTGGTGTTACATCTCTAAAACTCTTTTTATTTTCAGTAAATAAAGTACCAATATCAATATATTTAATACTTGTATTTTGTACTACTCTTTCAATTATATTCTTATTAGTAGCAACATTATATCTACCAAATACATAATAAATAGTAGCATCTGGGAATTCTTCTTTTAATCTATTAATCATATAAGTAATATCAGTTTCAAAAGTTACTCTTTTACTATCTTCATTAACATTATCACCTAGTTGTAAGAAGATAGTACCAACTCTATTAGAATTCTTATTATTCTTAATATAATTAATAAAGTTTTCTGTTTCATTATTTCTACTTTCAGAAGAAGAATAATCTTCCCAAGTATTAGCTCCATATTTAATAGTTTTAATATTACCATTTAAACTCTTTAAATATTTAGTTACATAGTAATAATAATCATCTTTAGTTGTAGTAGAAGCCATACCATGATTACCATATCCTACTAATAAAGAATTACCTAAGAATACTATATTTTGATCATCAATAGATTTAGATACTTCATTAGTTATATTACCAGTTAATTCTACATCCATTTGAATATTACTAATAGTATTATCTGATAAATGTACACCTTTCATATAATGAGCATGTCCTTGATTATCTATATATCTATATTTAGCTCCTGTTACATTAACATCAGCAGTTGATAATGCTTTAGCTTCAAATGTAGTATCTTCATTTATATATGCTTCAGTATAAGTAGCATAAAAAGTATTACTATCACCATATATAACAGGTCTATAATTAATTAAATCTATATAAATAGCAGAATTACTTGCTTGTGCATTTATTAAAGAAACATAATTTGCCATGTTAGTAGAACCTATTATTCTTAGTTTAGTTTTAGTATTAAAAGTAGTAAATGCATTAACATTCTCTTCAGTTGGAATAGTAAATAATTCATTAGGAACTATTAATGTATCTAACATTTTAAGTCCTGCAAATGATTCTTTAGCACAACTAACTGTTTTTTTCCCTAATATAAGTGTTTCAAGTGTTTTAGCATTCTTAATAAATCCTTCAGGAATATCTACAACATTATTAGATACTGCAAGTACTTTTAATGCAGATGCACCACTTAAAGCATATTTACCAATAGTAGTAACACTATCAGGTATTTTAAGTTCAGTTATCTTAATATAACTAAGTGAATAAGCACCAATATAAGTAATCTTATCTCCTTTAATATCCATCTTAGTTATATAAGGAACTGTTTGACTAATATTTGTTGGGAAGAATAAGAAGTCCGGAATCTTTTCTACATTACTTCCAAATTCTACAGTTATACCAGTAGTACATGTACCTGCATCAGTAAACATATTATTGTTCCAAGTCATATTTTTTAATGACTTAGCATTAATAACAATATTACTTAAATATTTTAAATTATAGAAACTATATTTACCTATTGCAGTTACATCTTCATCAATAATAAGTGTATGAATATACTTAGCATATTGATACCATTCAGGTAAATCAGATTCAGTATAATCAGCCATAGCACCTGTACCACTTATTCTTAATGTATGTTTATTTAAATCGAGTGTCCAAGTATTATCACCAGTAGTACCATTTCTAACACCAGTTGGTTTAGAAGTTTCATTATAAGCATAGAATTCATTATTTTTAAGTAAATTATTATCATAATTTAATTCTGTATCATATTCTATTACTCTTTTTTGCCAATTAAGTGAATCAGTAGACATTACTTGTCCTAGATTTTTACCATTATAATTAAAGAATTTATTATTTCTAATAGTAGGCATAGATTCTTGATTATGAGCAGTAATATGTAGCATCCATATTTCTACATCATTACCTTGATTATCTTTTAACTTACCAGTAGTATCAAAATAATTATTTTCAATAATAAATTCTCCACCAGACTTTATTCTATTATGAGAATAACTATCATCTCCGCCATCCCAAGCTTTAATTAAAGCTTCATATCCGTGTTCAGGTCTAGTTTCAGTAAATCCCATACCAGCAAATCTAAAGATATTATTAGTAAAATATATTTTATTTAAATAAGTATTATCAATATTATATGTTATATCATTAACAGCACCATCTCCAGGTTTATAGTTATTCCAATATTCAATATTGTAACTACAATATTCAACTACATTATTATCAAATTCTACTCTTTCAACTGGAGAATAATTATTAACATTAGCAGTATATTGGAAAGTTAAACCAGCATCATATACTTCATATACATAAGTATTATAAACATATAATCCTTTTTTAACTTTATAAGTAGTACTACCAGTATTTCTAGTAACTGTTTTGTCCATAACACTACCATATACTTCTACAGCATTACCAAGTCTAACTGGCCATAAACCTTCAGGATCATATTTTTGTACCATACCACCAATAAATGATAATTCACAGTTAGTTACATAAAGATTAGATGTAGTTCCACCACCAATACCATGTTTACCAGCATATCTAACCTCTAAGTTATCTACTTGTAAATCCATACCATAAGTATTGTTATAACCAATAGTATTACCACCAACATTAAATTCTATTTCATCAAATCTAGTAGCAGGATTACTAGTAGAATATACATATATAGCTCCACCATCTTTTTTAAAGTCACCTGAACCATTATTTGAATTATGACCCATATGATAAAAATCTAAATCTTGAGTTAATAATTCAACTAACATATCTTCATTTTCTTCAACATTAAAATATGTCATCTTCTTTTGAGCCATAGCATAATGAATATCACCCATCGTAGTAGTTCTATTACATGTACTATTACTATGATTACAAAAGAACCATATTTGTCCTACATCCTTCTTAAATATTTGGTCATTACCATCAATAGTGTATTTCCAAATATTATTCTTAACTTCTACCCATTCACCTGTTTTAGTTCCATCATAAGGAGATGCATATATTTTAGGTTTATTCTTTTCTTCATCTCCATATGCTCCAAGTAATATATCACTTTTATAAACAGTTAATTGACCTCTAAAAATGTCCCCTCTATTAAATAAAATAGTAGAACCATCTGGAATACCACCATTAACATCTAATACAGTTTGAACCTTTTTAATAGTCTTCCATGCAGTATCTGGTGTTTTACCATCATTATCATCATTACCACTATTTGAAACATAATAAATATTATTAGTATCTCTACCAGTTAAACTAGTATTCTTAGTATTTCTAATGGTTTGAATTTTATTCTTAGTTAAAGTAGTAACATTTTCTATACCTTCAGGTAACGCAAAAGAAATTCCAATGATAATTGAAATTGAAAGTACAATAAGTAACCCTGAAAGAATAACGAAAGTTTTTATGTTCTTCATGTTGCAATCACTACTTCCCTATGATATATAAATTATATCATATATATGAAGAAAAAATATAACACTTTTACCATTATTATGCTAGAATTTAAATATAAATATTTGGAGAGTAATTATGAGTGAAGAAAAAAAGAAATTTAAAAAAGTAAAACTAAATTATGTACCTGCAGTAGAACCTTTTATTCCAAAAGAAACCATTCCAATTTCAAGTGCTTACCTTGAAGAATTAGATAGAACTATTCAAAAAAGAGTTGAACAAAATAAAGCTGAATATAATGCAGGAATTGAATATATAGAATCTCATCCAACTATATATGGATCTAATAATTCAGGAATTAAAACAAGATCATTAAGGCAAAACAAAAGACATTAGTAATAATGTCTTTTTATTGTATTGGTTTAATACTATAAACTATTTTTAAACTTATCTTTATTATTTACTTTATAAATAATTATACCTAACATAAAGATTACTATTAAACCACTTACTATGTAATCTTCTACTCCAGTTTTAGGATTAGCAACCTTCTTAGATTCATCAGTACTAGTTGGCTTTTTAGAAGCAGCATACTCAGGAGTTAAGCTTAATAACTTAGGAAAATCATAAGCCCATTGATTTGGTCTTCTATTCTCTACTGTTGGTGTTATTCCATTTATATAAGCACCAAACCCATTATCAGCTGGATATTCACTCATTCTATGCCAAATCCAATTTAGATGATACTTAAGAGCTAAATCATAGAAGTCATCTGTATATGCTCTATCATTAGAATAATCATTAACATATTGAGCTATTAAACAGAATTCACCAAAGTATAAAGGGCTTCCATATTCTGCAGATATTTCATCTAAATAAGCAAAGTAATCTTCAAGTTTATCTTTACCTTGAACTAATGCATAACCTCTTTTATTTGGTTTAACTCTAACTGTATTATGTTCAAATGTAATTCTACTTCCATCTTTATAACCAGTTAAATCAATATTTAAATCTATTCTTATTTTTTTACCTTTAGTAATACCTAATTTTAAATTAGTTAATTGATCCCAATATAATTTAATAGTTTCTGTACTACTTAAGTTATAAGTATCAAATAATCCATCTAATTTATAATAAGTAATCTTATCAGCTGGATCAGTACTCTTAGCTTCAAAAGCTAAATGTTCTGAATTATCTTCATCAATTTGATAAATCTTAATATTATTTAATTTAACTGTTCCTCCATCATTAAAATTAAGGAAATCAGCAACAAACCAAGCAACTCTACAATCATTAGAAGAATCTACACATTCAACAGTTTGACTAATAGTCATATTATTAGAAAACTCATAATAATTACTAATACCAGTTGAATTATAACCTTTATAGTTACCACTTTCTGTTTCAACACCAGTAGCAGTACTCATATTAATAACTCTATAATCTTGATCATATATTAAAGTATTATATTCATGTCTTGAATCTACTAAGAAATTTCCACCAGTTACATTTGGAAACTTAGTTATTTCAGGAGATGCATATGGATAATAATCATCAGCATTATACTTTCTATAATTATGAACTGGTTGGAAAGAAATAATCGTATCAGGATCTATTGTTCTAATCTTATTAACTGTTGTTTGTAAAAGATTAGAATAATAATTTAAAGCAGCTTGTTGAGTAGTCTTATAACATACTTGCGGTTCATTTAATAACTCATAAGCAAGTAGTGAACCATAATCTTTAACTGTATCTGCTAGCTTTTCCCAGACAGTATAGAATTCATCAGTCCATTCATGGCCTTCTTCACTTACAAAACAGAACTCATGTCCTTCAGTTGAAGAAAATTGATTAGGATTACTATCTTTAACTCCATGCATATCAAGTATTATATAAATACCTGCATCTTCAGCATTCTTCATTAATTGTTTTAAATCATTAAGATTATTTTCTTTAAATGTATGAGTAGAATAATCATAAAATAACTCTGAAGTTATTTGAAATCTAATTGCATTAAAACCTGCTTCTTTTAAAAGAGTAAAAGTTTCTAAACTCATTCTTTCAGGTTTAAAAGAAGTAGAGCCAAATACTTGAGCAATAGCAATACCATTCATTACAAATTCATTACCATCTTTATCAAGTATCTTTCTATTTTCAACATGTAGTTTTTCATGACCTACATCTATATATTTATAATCATAAGCATTAACAGTATTAATAAATGATAAAGATATAAGAATCATAAAGATAAAACAAACGATGTTCTTTTTCATTTAACACACTCCCTATTCTAGTTATAAGTATATCATAAATAAATATATTAGTCTTTAATCTGTAAATAAAAAACTACTCTTATGAGTAGTTCTATATTTATAAAGTATGTTGTTCATTTAATTTATTTTCAATATATTTAACTCTTCCCTTTAAGAATGTACCTACATATAATTTACCATCCTTAGTATTCATTTCTTGATGTCCATCTAACATCTTAGGAAGAATATTTTCACAGTAATATTTAAATGTTATTTCACCTTTATCTTTATAATTAAACGAATAATTTAATATTTCATCAGGATAATCTTTTATTCTTGATTGAATATAAGCAATATTATATTTATATATAATCCAATCAGTTTTTCTTTTTAATTCCATTATTCTATTAATAGTATTTTGATTCTTCTTTATAACAGGATTATCAATTTTATCTAATGTAAAATCTCTAAAATCATAGAAGAAATTAAATAAAGGAACATTACTATCTACTTCTCCATTCATATAAGGAAACATTAATAAATCAAAGTTAGAATAAATAAAATTAAGAGTTTGATTAGCAAGATCAAGATAATAATTAGTTGCAAATATTATCTGATTTTCATTTAACTTTTTATCATTGAATGATACTTCTTCATCTCTTATATATTGCCATAGATTAGAGAATACTGCATCTCTATAAATTTGAGATAAAGTATTACCAAAACTCATTATATATTCATCATCACTTTTAGATAAATCTACAGAATTTAATTCACCATTATAAATACCTTTAAAAATATGATTAGAATAAACTTGTCTATTTTCCAATGTATGATTAATTCTACTAAACATTATATTAGAAAAAGGTCTTACTTTACCATCACTGTAATATAAATCTTTTAAAACAGGATAATTCTTTATTTCTTCTGGATGAGCAGCAATTATCTTATCAAGTTCTTCAGCAATAAATGTATCAATTGGATGAGCTTTTCCATTTTCATCTATCATAAATGGATAATATCTTCTATTATCAACAACCTTTTGGCGATTATTTTTAACATCTTGGGAATAATCTTTTTTATCAAATTGATTTAAAAATACAATAGCACCTGAATGACCATATATTTCAGCATCTAATTCAATACCACTATATTTATAATTAGTATGATATGAATCATATGTACCTGTATTTAAATATTTAGAAAATAAATAAAAAGTAGCTATATCAAAAGCTTCACGATTATCTTTATTTTTTGATGAATAATTTTGATATACATGTCTTGTTTCGTGACATGTTGTTTTAGTGAATAAAGCTAATGAATCAATATTATCTCTAGCAAGTAGAATAAATCCATCTCCACGTTGTAATCCTCTTACTGATGTTTCTTTGCCAATAACAACATGAGTTGGTTCCTCTAATCCATATACATCTGCCAAATAATTAGAAACATATTGACCATAAAAAGCAAGTTCTGAATCAGTTAAACTCTTATAATCATTATTTAATATTCTTTTAATTTCATTTTTAAAATATGTTTCATACTTAGGATTATTTATTCTAGTTAAAAAGAATGAATATAATCTGTTCTTTTCCTTATCAGTTAGAGGTTTAGTTCTTTCCTTATTGTATAATTTCATTGCATATTGAGGATCAAAGTAAGTATCTCTAAAGTTTTTAATCTTTGTATTCATTGTAGGATCAGTAAGTAACAAATCAATATTAGTGTTTCTAAGAAGTGGACTATTATAGAATAAATGAGGATTATTTATGAAGTCATCATAAAATATACCTATATATTTTTCACATTGTTTCTTTCTTTTAGAATCCTTAGAAGCTTTAATAATATAATGTTGAAATGCATAATACCTAGCTTGGCCATTCATACTTCTATCATTAATAGAAGCAGGCATTGAACTTTGATTAGTAATAATATTATCTAAATAATTTTCATCAACTAAATCAATAAATCTTTGTTCGTACATCATACTCACCTACTATACTAATAGTATACCATTTAATAATTAATAATAGTAATAGTTCTAATCTAATTGACGATTATTTCTTCTTTTACTTGATATAGCTGTTTTTTCAGTAATACTTTCATATTTATCTCTAGCTGCTTTAGCTACACTTCCACCCATCTTAGCTACATCTATATTTTCTTTTAATCCTACTGGATGTTTAGCTTCTGCTATATCATGAGTTGCTATCTCACCAATATCAGTTAATGCTATTTCAATATTAGACATATTATCTCTTAGGTTTTCTTTTCTTAATCCTTTATACTCTTTATATTCATTTGCTTTCATTCCAGACCAAGTCTTATATATTTCATTAGTTAATAAAGCATATTCATACGGTTCATCTATACCACATTCTTTCCATATATCAGTTAAAGCAAACCTATCAACTATTCCTATTAATCTTTTCTTAATCCATTCATCAGAGAATTCTTTATTCCTATAGTAATTAATTGCTCTTATAATTGCTTTTTCAGGATCAAATACTTCATCTATTCTTTCTTTACCAAGAGATGCAAGCCACATCTTAAAAGGTTCTGCTTTAGGACTAGG
>CAMOFW010000003.1 GCA_946613765.1 uncultured Mycoplasmatota bacterium | reverse complement strand
ACTCAGCAACAACAACATTTACAGTTAAACATCAATATCAAGCAACATATCATCCACAACAATGTACTAGATGTGCTGAAGAAGGAACATGTTCTTCATGTGATGATTATGATGACTGCTGTAGTGGTTGTGTAGGTGGTGCGTGGTGCTGTCCTCCAGATTATTGTTGGGGATACTGCTGTTATGGCAGTGCATGTACAGGTGGATGCTGTAGAAGATCACATGAATATAGCTGTTGCAGGAGACATGAAAACTACGACTGTTCTTATTACACTTGCGATGTAGATACTGCACAAGTATATCTATCAGGCTCAACATGCTATTATAGATAGGAGTGATGATTATGAAAAAGAACAATAAAATAATATTATTAGTAATTTTAATCATCGCAGTTTTAGCTTATGTAGGTTATTTAGTAGTTAAATCTTTTGAAAAAAAAGAAACAAAACTAAGCGAATTAAGTTGTACTTTCATGGTTAAAAATGATGAATTTAATAATACAACAAAAGAAAAATATGATTATGAACTAACAGTAACAGAAAATAATGAAGTAGTTAATTATAAAGTTACAATTGAACAATACTTTAAAGATTATGATACTTTTTATGAAAACTATAGTAGATATAATGATATTAACAATAAATTTGGAACTCTAGTAGCATATGACTTTGATACTTATTTAACAGTAATTAAAAAAGAAGAAAAAGTTAATATGACACTAGATGAGTTCAAAAAGAAAAATAGATTAGAAAACATTGAATGTAAACCTAAAGAAAAGGAAACACAAGTAGAAGTAGAACAAAAAAATGAAAGTGATATTGAATACTTATGTAAAAAAGATACATCTATATATTACTTATTAACTGAACAAAATGGATTAATTAAAACTATAAAAAGTGGAACAGAACATAAAATGAATGATATAGTTGAATTTAATCAAAGAAGAAGTGCATTAAAAGATAATGAATATGTATCATATCTATATGATGTAGATAATTTAACAATTACTCAATTAAATATAATGGTTAATGAAGAAGATATTACAGCAAGAGAATATATGAGTAAATATTTAAGTGCATATGATTGTAATAAAATAGGAGAACAATGAAAAGATTAGTTGCTATATGTGTTATATTATTTATAGTATTAATGATTAATGTTAGCATATACAATGGAAATACATACCTAGAATATACTCATCATAATTATAAATGCACTATGAATATGTATAATGAAGATCTTAAAATAAATTACGATTATGTATATAACATTTCAACAGACAATCAAAATCATATTCTTGATAGTGAATATTTTGAAGAATTCAAATATGAAATTAAAAATTATTATGATCAATCAAAGAATTTTTATAAAGAATATGAGGATGATCAAACTAGAATATTTAATGATGAGCAAATGATAATTCAATCAACAAGAAATATTGAATTATCAAGTCTTTATGATAACTATGAAGTATTTAAGAATGAAATAGAAAATAAACAATTTAAATGTGAGGAAGTACTATGAAAAAGATAAAATATTTAATAGTAATATTAGTACAATTAAACTTACTATATTTAATTCTAAACTTATTTACTTCAAATAGTACTAATACATATTTGTGCTATGAATTAGATGAAAACAATAATAATAGTGCATCATATAGATTAAAATTAGATGAAAATAACTATATTGAAGAGTATATTAAATACTTTTCAAGATACAATAAAAACAATTTTAAAGAAACATTAAGTTATTCAACTAAGTTCTACAAACAAGATAATAAAATAATAAATAATAGAATATATCTATCAAATAACAATAATTTTGGAGAAAAAGACACTATTTATCAAATAACTGCTAAATTTCCAAATAGTAGATGTATCCTAACTAAATAAATCAAGGTTAAGTAATTAACCTTGATATTTTTTTATATTTATGGTAAAGTAATACATGTGAAAAAGGAGTGATTATGATGGAAGTAGCACTTTTAGTAGTATCAATATTATTAATTGTTTTAGTACTTTTACAAAGTAATAAAGCAAGTGATGGTGGACAAATAATATCAGGTGGTAATGAAGTATTATTCCAAAATCAAAAAGAAAGAGGTCTAGAACTTCTAATTACAAGACTAACTGCCTTTTTAGGATTTGTATTCTTTGTAATATCTTTTATATTATTTATTACTAAATAAGTCCAATACGGACTTTTTTTTTAGGTAAAAATATTGTATACTTTATAGTAGGTGAGTGCGTATGAAAAAGAACGGATATACACTAGTAGAATTAATTGTAACAATTGGTTTAATTGCTACTGCAGCCACTGTTATTTTAGTTAATATGGTTGGTATGAGAAGTGATCAAGATATAGATAATTCAAAAAAATTTGAAAAAGCAATTGAATCAGCTGCATGCACTTATATTGATATGTCTGATCCTAATATAGTAGATAAAAGAAATAAATGTAAAACTAATTATAATGATGCAGACTGTATGATTAAACTAGAAGTTCTTTTAAATGATACAATCGCACTTGTAGATCCAGATTTAAAGGATCCAAAAACAAATTGTACTGCTGAAAAAGAAAAAGACAAGGTTTATATTAAAATAAAATTTGAAAAGAGCACATCAAATGGAAGAACAGTTTATGAAAAAAAATGTGAATTCATTGGAGATGCAAGAACAAACTGTTAATACAAGAAAATGTTAAGGAATGATTATAAATGAGAGAAGAAATAATAAAAGTATTAGATAATGTATATGAAGCAAAGGATATTATTGAAATAAATGATATGCTTAATTTAACAACTTCTGAAGAACTACAAGAACTACAAGATGAATTAAATAAACTAGTTGAAGAATACATTGTTTATTTTACTAAAAAGAATAAATATATATTATTAAAAAATTGTACTAATTTATTTATAGGTAAACTATCTGTTAATAAAAAAGGATTTGGTTTTGTTATCATTCCTAAAGATGAAGATATCTATATAGCTAAAGATAATATTAATAGTGCAATTGATGAAGATATAGTACTTTGTGAAGTTATTAATAAAGGCATTAAAAGAGAAGGTAGAATAATTAAAGTTATAAAAAGAGAACTTAACTTAGTTGTAGGTACAATATTCTTTAAAAAAGATAAAATCTTTTTAGACTTAGATGATAAAAAGAATATAACTATTGAAATAGAAAAAGAAAGTGCTTTTAATGTAGTTGAAGGCCATAAAGTACAAGCTAAGATTATCAAAGAACAAACAAAAAATAGATATTTAGCAAGAATATTAACTGTAATAGGACATAAAGATGACCCAGGAGTAGATATTTTATCTATTGCATATAAATACGGAATCTATCCAGAGTTTAATGCAGAAGTAGAAGAAGAACTAAAAAATATTCCAGATCATGTTGAAGAATCAGAACTTAAAGGTAGAAGAGATTTAACAGATAAAGTAATATTTACAATAGATGGTGATGATACTAAAGATATAGATGATGCTATATCACTAGAAGAAAAAGATGGTAACTACGTATTAGGTGTACATATTGCAGATGTATCAAATTATGTTAAAGAAAATACTGCCCTTGGTGATGAAGCATATAAAAGAGGAACTTCTTCATATCTAGCAGATACAGTAATTCCAATGTTACCACATCAATTATCTAATGGTATATGTTCACTAAATGAAGGTGTAATTAGATTATCTATGTCATGTGTAATGGAAATAGATAGTAATGGTAAAGTAGTTAATTATGAAATATTCCCATCATACATTAAGAGTTCAAAAAAGATGACATATAAACATGTTAATAATCTTTTAATGAGAAACATAGTTGATGAAGGATATGAACCATTTAAAGATACATTATTAAAGATGAATGAATTAGCTCATATATTACGTAAAGAAAAGATATCAAGAGGATATATTGATTTTGAAATAGATGAAGCTAAGATAGTACAAGATGAGAGTGGTAAAGCAATAGATGTAATTAAAAGAGTTAGAGAAGATGGAGAAAAACTAATCGAAGATTTTATGATTGCAGCTAATGAATGTGTTGCTCAAACAATTTACAACATGGACTTACCATTCATCTATCGTATCCATGAAAATCCTAAACCAGAAAAAGTAGATGAATTCTTAAATCTAGTTAAGATTTTAGGATATAAGTTAAAAACAAATGTCAAAGAAATAACACCTAAAGTAATGCAAAGTGTTATTAATGAATTAAAAGATAAACCAGAGTTCCCAATTCTTTCTACATTACTACTTCGCAGTATGAGAAAAGCAGAATACTCAAAAGAAAACTTAGGACACTTTGGTCTAGCATCAAAAGCATATACTCACTTCACATCACCAATTAGACGTTTCCCAGACCTTACTGTTCATAGATTACTAAAAAAATATCTAGTTGAACATGATATGTCTATGACAACAATTAATACTTTAGAAACATCACTAATTGAAATTGCATCTCAATCATCTGAAAGAGAAGTAGCAGCAGTAGATGCAGAACGTGACGTAGATGACATGAAGATGGCTGAATACATGGAAAGCCATGTTGGAGAAGAATTTGAAGGAATAATAAGTGGTATTACATCATATGGTATGTTTGTTGAATTACCAAACCTAATAGAAGGTTTAGTACATATATCAACACTAAAAGGAGATTACTTTAACTATATTGAAGAAATATTATCAATGGTTGGTAAATCTACTAAAAAAACATATCGTTTGGGTGATAAAGTTAAGGTTAAGTGTGTAGCAGCTTCTAAACTAAGTTCATCAATTGACTTTGAACTAGTTGAAGAAAGGAAGACAAAGGATGAAGATACAAAATAAAAAAGCTCACTTTTCTTACTTTATTCTTGAAGAAATAGAATGTGGAATAGAACTTAAAGGAACTGAAATAAAATCTATTAGACAAGGTTCATGTGATATTCGAGATTCTTATGTAATTATCAAAAATAATGAAGCTTATGTACTAAATATGTATGTGGCTAAATATAAAGAAGGTAACTTATTTAATCATGATGAAAGAAGAACAAGAAAATTACTTCTACACAAACATGAAATAAAGAAGTTAAAAGAAAAAAAAGAAAGAGAAGGAATAACTTTAATACCTTTAGAAATATATTTTAAAGGAAGTCATGCTAAACTTAAACTAGGTGTATGTAAAGGTAAAAAGTTATATGACAAACGTCAAACAATAAAAGAAAGAGATTTAAAAAGAGAAAATAGATTATAACTATTTTCTTTTTTATGTTATAATTGTATTGGTGATTTATATGAACAAATCTAGTCATGGTTGGGGTTTACCAACTTTATTATTAATGATAAGTATAATACTTATTGCATTATTAACTTCTACTTTATTTGTTATTAGATTTAACTCTATGTTAGGTAGAACAAATAATGAAAGTGAAGAAAAAGTACAAAAGGTTGTTAATGAAACATATTATATTGGTAAAATGAATGAATTAACTTTAGCAACAAATAAATATATTGATGATTTTAATATTAACTTAAATGATGGAGTTGTAAGAATTGATTTATATACATTAGTAAATAGTGATTATATAGATACTATTAAAGATAGTGTTACAAAATCAAGATGCAAAGGATATTCAGAAGCATTTTTAAATAGAGATGGAATTAAACAAATTAATTCATACCTAAAATGTGATAGTTATACTACACCTGACTATAGAGACTAATCTATAGTTTTTCTTTTTTTTAATTTTAAAATATGATAAACTATTAATAGAATAATGGAGTGATAAATATGAAAAAATTATTTAATAAAAAGTCTAATGTAATAATACTTTCCGTATGTGCAATATTAGTAATAGCACTAGTAGTAGTAATTATTATATCTATCAATAAAAAAACAAATACTGTTGAGGAACCAAAGACTGATACAAGTGTACCTAAAGTAACAATAGTAGATGTTAATTCAAAATCAAGACCATATGCAGTAATGATTAATAATCATCCTACAGCAAGATTACATCATGCAGGTTTACAAGATGCATATATCATATATGAAATGATTGTAGAAGGTGGAATTACAAGATATATGGCATTGTTTAAAGACCAAAAAACTGCTAAGATTGGTTCTGTTAGATCTGCAAGACATTACTTCTTAGACTATGCTTTGGAAAATGATGCATACTATGTTCACTGGGGATGGTCACCACAAGCACAAAATGATATTTCATCTTTAAAAGTAAATAATATAAATGGATTATATTATGAAGGAACATACTTTTATAGAGATAGATCATTAGATATATCTAATGAACATAGAGGATTTACTACAATGGATATGTTATCTAAAGCAGTAGATAAACTAGGATATAGAAAAGAAACTAATTCAAATCTATTGTTAACTTATACACCAGATGAAGTAGATTTAAGTCAAATTAACGACGCTCAAAAAGCAGAACAAGTAACTATTAAATATTCTAATTCAGTAGAAGATTCATATACTTATGATAGTGAAAATAAATACTATTTAAGATTTGTTAATGGTAAAGCACATGTAGATGATGTAACTAAAAAGCAATATCATTTTAAAAATATTATTACATACCAAGTTGAAAACTATACTTTAGACGATGTTGAAAACAAAGGTAGACAAGGTATTAATAATATTGGTGAAGGTGAAGGATATTATATTACTAATGGATATGCTATTAAAATTAAATGGACTAAAAAATCAAGAAGTGAACAAACTAAATATACTTACTTAGATGGAACTCCAATTAATATAGCTGATGGAAATACATTCATTCAAATTCAACCAAAGAATCAAAACTTTTCAATTACAGCATTAAATGGGGAGGCTAACTAATGGATAAATTTAATGATTTTGCAGCTAACAATTATATGATATTTTTAATAGCAAGTGGAGTATTAATTCTAGCATTAATTGGTTACTTTATTGAAAAAAAAGCTCAAGAAAAAAAATTAATTAAAACAGAAGAATTAAAAACAATTAATATTCAAGAACAAGTTAATCAAGGTGTTAATCAAAACAATCAAGTTGAAACACTAGAAATACAAGATTCACCAGCACAAAATGTTCAAGACGTTAATCAAACAGCACAACCAACACCACAAGTAGTTAATCAAAACGTTGAACAACAACCAACAACTCCTAACCAAGAAAAAAGTGAGGAAAACATTGAAATATTAGGTTAAAAACAATAAATGAAACTACATGAACTTGTAGTTTTTTTTATATGTTTTTGATATAATTATATATAGAAAGTGTGATGTACATGAATGATATAAAAGACAGAATAAAATACTTAGTAGATATACTAAATAAAGCTAATATAGAATACTATATTAATGATAATCCAACACTAACTGATAATGAATTTGATTCACTATTAGATGAATTAATTAAATTAGAGGAAAAATATCCTGAATTTAAATTAGAGGATTCTCCTACATCTAAGGTTGGTACAAAAGTAATATCAGAATTTAAAAAAATAACTCATCCAACTCCAATGTTTTCACTAGGGGATGTATTTAATGAAGATGAAATTAAAGCATTCTGTCAAAGAGTAGAAAAAGAAGTTGGTAAAACAGAATACGTATGCGAACTTAAAATGGATGGTTTAGCAGTTTCACTTGTTTATGAAAAAGGTGTATTTAAATACGCTGCAACAAGAGGGGACGGAACTGTTGGTGAAGATATAACAAATAATGTATTAACAATTGGTTCACTTCCACTTAAACTAAAAGCAGATATAGACCTTGAAGTTCGTGGTGAAATATACATGGAATTTGATGTATTTAATAAACTAAATGAACAAAGAGAAAAAGAAGGACTACAACTATTTCAAAATCCTAGAAATGCTGCAGCAGGTTCTATTAGACAATTAGACTCATCAATTACTAAACAAAGAAAACTATCAATGCTTTTATATCATGTACCTAATACAAACTTTAAAACACATTTTGAAACACTTCAAATGTTAAAAGATGTAGGATTACCTACAAATCCTAATTCTAAATTATGTCATAGCTACGATGAAATATTAGATTTTATAAATTATTGGCATGAAAATAGACCTAAATTACCATATCCTATTGATGGCATAGTAATTAAAGTTAACTCAATTGATTTACAAAGAAAACTTGGTTCTACTGCTAAATATCCAAGATGGGCTATAGCATATAAATTCCCAGCTGAAGAAGTTGTAACAAAACTAGATGATATTATATGTACAGTTGGAAGAACTGGTCAAATAACTCCAAATGCTGTTTTAGAACCAGTTAAAGTTGCAGGCTCAACAATAAGAAGAGCAACACTACATAACTATAACTATATCTTAGAAAAAGATTTAAGAATTGGAGACTATGTAGTAATAAGAAAAGCAGGAGATGTAATTCCAGAGGTAGTTAAAGTAGTATTAGATAGACGTGGTGATGTATCACCATACAAAATGATTACTAACTGTCCAATTTGTAATACACCACTTGTTTCAACTGCTTCTGGTATAGATTTAATCTGTCCTAATGAAAAGTGTGCAGCAAGAAGTGTAAACTCACTTATTCACTTTGCTTCAAGAGACGCAATGAATATAGACGGACTAGGAGATTCTATGTTAGAAGACTTTTATAACATGGGATTTATATCTAAAATAACAGACATTTATAAACTTAAAGAAAGAAGAGAAGAAATAATAGAACTTGAAGGTTATGGTAATAAATCTGTTGATAACCTAGAAATATCTATTGAAAACTCTAAACATAATTCTTTAGAAAGATTATTATTTGGTTTAGGTATACCTGGTATTGGTGCTAAAACAGCTAAAGTATTAGCAAAAAAATATGAAACATTAGATAATCTAATGAATGCGTCACTTGAAGAACTACAAGATATAAAAGATATTGGTAATGTTTTAGCAGTTAATATAACAAATTACTTTAAAGATATAAATAATATTAATTTAATTAATGAATTAAAACTACTAGGTATTAATATGGAATATCTAGGACAAAAAGTAATTCAAGATGATAACTTTACTGGAAAGAAATTTGTTATAACTGGAACTATTTCATTTATGTCTAGAGACGAAATAAAAAATTATGTTGAAAACCATGGTGGTGAAACATCATCTTCAGTAAGTAAAAAAACTGATGTAGTAATTGTTGGAGAAGATCCAGGATCTAAATATGATAAGGCTTTATCACTAGGTATAGAGATATGGAATGAAGAAAAATTCAAATCAGTAATAGATTTGAATAAATAAGCATTTTATTGTATAATAGAGAATACGAAAGGGAATAAAAATATGAAAAAATATTTAAAAGAAAATAAAACTTTAGCAATACTATTTATTATAGCAATAGTATGTATTGTAGTAAGTGGTGTATTATTATTTCAATACTTCTACTTTGGTAATGGTGGAACTAAATATGGTTCTAGATTAGAAGGTATTGAAAACGTACAAATTAATGATGAAAGTAAAAATAGAATTATATCAAATCTAGAATCGGTAGATAAAGTAGAAAAAGCAACTATGAATATTACTGGTAAAAGAATAGATATTAAAATAGTATTTAAATCTGATGCTACATTAACTGAAGCACAAAATGTTGCACTTCTATCATTAGATAACTTTAGTAAAGAAGAAAAAGCATTCTATGATTTTGAATTTACTATTAAACAAGAAGCTTCTGAAACAACTGAAGGATTCTTACTAATGGGTGCTAAGAATGTAAATGGAACAAACTTAGTATGGGTTAATAATAATTCTACTAAAAGTGAAGAGGAACAACAATGAAAAATAAATTAAGATATATCGTTATAGGTGTAATAACTTTAATAGTTTTAATAATTGTAGGATTATTTATTTATAATACCTTAAACGATAAAAATAAAATAACTGTAAATGAAAAGAAGTGGATAAATGCAAACTTATCAACACTTCAAAATACCTACATTATAAATAATAGTTCAATATTTGCAGATAATGGATATGGAGTATTCTATGACTTCATGTCTGATTTCTCAAAAGAATATTCAATTAAAATAAATCCTATTACTTATAACTATGGTGAAAATAATTATGATGATGGTTTTAAAATAACTAATACTATTGATGATAACTCAGTTGTATTCTACACTGATTATTATGTGTTAGTAAGTAAAAACTATGAAAGCATAACAGATGCAAGTAAGATTAAAGATTATTCAATTGGTGTTGCTCAAAATGATTATAACTATATTGAATCATATATTGATGCAAAACTAGTTGCATTTAATTCATATAAAGATTTAGAAGCAGCATTTGAAGGAACAGCAGAAGACGGTACTAAAATAGATTACATGTTAGTTCCAAGATTCTTATATCTAAACTTTGTAGTAGGAAAAGATTATAAATTCATATATCATTTTAGTGATATTAAAGCATATTATGTTTTCCAAATGAAAAACGATGATACATTCTCATCTATTATAAAAAAATATTTCAATAATTGGAAAAAGAATAAATTAGCTAAATCATATAACAATCATTATTTATCATCTTTAACAAATAGTTTAAATCTATCTGAAAAAGATGTAACAAATATTAAGAGTAAAGTATATCAATGTGGATTTGTTAATAATAGTCCATATGAATTATTAACTAGTGGTACATATGGTGGTATAGTATCTGAATATTTACAAAACTTTAGTAATTTAACAGGTGTTGAATTTAAATTTACTAAATACAAAGATTTTGCAACTTTTGCTAATGCAATTAATAATGCTAACGTAGATATCTATTTTAATTATTATAATTTAACTAATAACTATAAAAATATAGATACAAACATGAATATTAATTATGTTGTGGTAGCTAAAGATACTAATGACCTAGTGGTTAATTCACTAAATTCACTACAATATAAAGACGTATATGTCTTAGAAGATTCAATGCTATATGATTTAATATCTAAAGTACCTAATATTAATATCAATAAGTATAAAGATACAAATGAATTATCTAAGATAGTTAAAAATAATGGTGTAATTATATTAGATAATGAAACTTATAATTTCTTAAAACAATCTAGTTTAAAAAATTATAGTGTTAGATATTATGGTTCATCATCATCTACATATTCATTCAAATTAAATACAGATGATACATTCTATAATTTATTTAGAGCATATGTAATGTTACAAGATAAACAATCAATTAAAATTGAAGGTTTATATAACCATGATAAATTAGTTACTCGTGGTAAAGTATTTATGAGTGTTGCAAGATACATACTATTAATGCTTGTATCATTAGTAATTATTCTATCATTACTATTTAAACATAGAAGAAGAACTAAAGTTAAAATATCTAAGAAGATTAAAAAAGAAGATAAGATTAAATATATAGATCAATTAACTTCATTAAAGAATAGAAATTACTTAAATGATAATATTGATGCATGGAATAAAAATAGAGTATATCCACAAGCAACAATTATTATAGATTTAAATAAAGTACAAGAAATTAATGATACAAAAGGATATGAAGAAGGAGATAGACAAATTAAAGCTGCTTCAAATATCTTAATTAGAACACAATTAGATAATAGTGATATTATGAGAACAGATGGTAATGAATTCTTAATCTATACAATTGGATATGAAAAGAGAAGTATAGAAAGCTATATTAGAAAATTAATCAAAGAATTTAAAGATCTACCATATGATTATAGTGCTATTATTACATACTCAATGATTGAAGATGATGTTAAAACAATAGAAGATTCAATCAATGATGCTGTACTTGAAATGAAAGAAAAAAAGCAAGAAATCTAGGAGGAAACGATGAAAAAGAAATTTAAAAAATTTTTAAATAACTTTTTTACAGTACTAAAAAGACCAGAAATGTTGGTCCTTCCAGGTCAACTTGCTTTCTTTTTTATTCTTTCAGTAGTTCCAATGCTTACTCTAATTAGTTATGGAGTTACTTCATTTAACTTATCACTTGAGGTAGTTGAATCATTCCTAACTAAAAGTTTTGGTTCAGAAATAGCTAATATGTTGATACCTGAAGTATCAAATGTAAGTATATCCTTTGGATTTATGTTTACAATTCTTTTTGGATTCTTTATTGCATCCAATGGTGCTTCATCTATAATTATTACATCTAATACTATATATGGTATTAAAGATAAAGGATTTTTAGCAAGAAAAATAAAATCTATGATAATGACTGTATTCTTAGTATTATTATTCCTATTTATTTTATTAGTACCATTATTTGGTGAAACAATTATTAGAATAGCAGATTCAATTAATAGTGCATCTAAAGACGGAGTTGCTCAAGTAATAAGAATACTTAATGGTCCAATATCATGGTTTATAATATTCTTCTTTATTAAATTATTATATACTATGGCTCCAGATAAAAAGATAGCTTCTAATCGAACAACATATGGTGCATTATTTACATCTATTGGTTGGATAATATCAACTGCTATCTATTCATTCTATATTAATAATTATGCTAATTATTCAATATTCTATGGAAGTTTAACTAATATTATTATTTTAATGTTATGGACATATCTTTTAGCATTTATCTTTACTATTGGTTTAGCACTAAACTATAGAAAAGATGAACTAGGTGAAACATTTGAAATAAAATTATCAAAAAAAGATATTAAAAAATAATATCTTACATATAATATATTGTAAATAAATATTTATTTACATGTATCAAAAAATATCTATAGATATAATAAAAGACATCTAATGATGTCTTTTATATTTTTTCAACTTCTTTATATACTGTTCCTTTAGTATCTACTATGGCTTTTTCAATAATTAAGTTTTCTTTTAATTGATCTGATTTAGCACTTACAGTTTCAGCATTCTTTTCAATTTTTTCAATATTTTCCATTCCCTTAACAACTTTACCAAATGCTGCATAATCACCATCTAAATGTTCAGCAGTACCTAACATGATAAAGAATTGTGAACCAGCAGAGTTTGGTAAACTACTTCTTGCCATTGATACAATACCTCTAGTATGTTTTAAATCATTTTTAAAATTATTTGATGAGAACTCACCTTGAATATGATAACCAGGACCTCCAGTACCAGTACCAGTTGGATCTCCACCTTGAAGTACAAAACCTTTAGCTAATCTATGAAAAGTATTATTATCATAAAAACCACTCTTAGTTAATGATATAAAATTATTAACGGTATTTGGAGCAATATTTGGATATAATTCAATTATTATTGCACCATATCCTTTTATCTTCATAGCTACTAACGGATTTTCACTCTCGTAATCAATTGCAGCTTCATTTGAATCAACTTTAAAATTAATTCCTAGATCACTATCTTTAATCTTACATCCTGTTAATAAAGATAAACTTATTAACATAATAAATATACTTATAACTTTCTTCATTTTTATCACCTAATAAAAATTATAACATAGTATTGTTTTTTTATAAATTATTTATTAAAATAATACATTAATGAGGTGAGTAATATGTTTCAAAGAGAAGATTATTTAAGTTGGGATGAATACTTTATGGCATTAGCTAAACTAACTGCAATTAGAAGTAAAGATCCAAATAGTCAAGTAGGTGCAGTAATAGTTGATAGTGAAAACAGAGTATTATCAATTGGATATAATGGAGCACCAAATGGATTTAGTGATGCTTTATTTCCTTGGGCAAGAGAAGGAGAAGAACTAGCAACTAAATATCCATATGTTTGCCATGGTGAACTAAATGCCATATCAAACTTTACTGGTAGTAGAAAAGAACTACGTGGTGCAAAAATATATGTCACATTATTTCCATGCAATAAATGTACACAACTAATTATTCAAAACGGAATCAAAGAGGTAATCTATGCATGTGATAAATATGCAGATACTAATGATGTTAAAGCATCTAAAAAAATGTTAAATGAATGTGGTGTTAATTATAGACATTTTGATTTAGAAGATGATATCTTAATTGAACACAAGGGATCAGCTCAAAGACAAATAAGAATTAGAAAAAGAGAAAATGACAATGAAAGAAAGTAGACTATCGTGGGATGAATACTTCATGTCTGTTGCTAAGCTAGTAGCAATGAGAAGTGATGACCCAGATACAAAAGTCGGAGCTGTTATTGTAAAAGACAATACAATAGTTGCAACAGGATATAATGGTAAACCAAAAGGAATGGACAGTATTCCATGGGGTAAAAGCACAGATCCTATGCAATCAAAATTTACTTATGTAGTACATTCAGAACTAAATGCTATACTTAGCGCTGGAAATAGATCTAATTTAATCGCAGGATCAACAATATACGTAACAAGACATCCTTGTAATGAATGTGCAAAAGCAATTATTCAATCAGGTATAAAAGAAGTTGTATACGACGCAATTAAACATGAAGAAAGATTTGATGTACAAGCATCAAAATTAATGTTTGAAAGTGCTGGTGTTTCTTCTAGAAGATTTCTTCCATCTAGAGAAATTGTTCTACCTGCAGATACCGAAGATAACTACAATTTTGGATATATAAATCCAATGATAAAACCTAAATCAAGAGTATTAACTCCAGATAATAAAAATAAAGATTAAAAATCTTTATTTTTTATTTTTATTAAGATATAATAAAATTAAGAGAAGGTGAGAATAAATGGACTTAATGGTTAATGGTCATAATGCCTGTATAATATTATTAGTAACATTTTTAACATCGTTGATTTTAACACCATTAGTTAAAACTATTGCTATACATATTAATGCAATGGACATTCCAAACAAAAGAAAGATTCATAAAAAACCTATTCCTACTTTAGGGGGGTTATCAATATTCTTTGCATTTATGTTAGGGTATATGCTTTATGCTAGAGAATCAACAATGATGCTATCGGTTTTAATGGGAAGTTTTTTACTTATCCTTTGTGGTATCATTGATGATATTAATCCAGTTAAAGCAAAATATAAATTTATAGTTCAATTAGTAGCTGCTTCTACAATAGTTATATATGGTAACTTAATATTAAATGAAGTATCTATCTTTGGTTTAAATATATATTTTACTCAACCATGGGCACAAATTATTACAATACTATTTATAGTTGCAGTAACAAATATTATAAATCTAATAGATGGTATTGACGGTTTAGCATCTGGTATATCTGCTATATATTTTATTACAATTGCAATAATTGCTTTTGTTCTAAATCAAATGGGTGGTTTAGATATTATATTATCATTAATTATGGCTGGAGCAACATTAGGTTTCCTAGCTCATAACTTTCCACCAGCATCAATATTTTTAGGAGATACTGGATCATACTTTTTAGGTTTTATTATTTCAATTATTGCATTATTAGGATATAAAGCAACAACACTTACATCTTTAGTTATTCCAATTGCAATCCTTGCAATACCAATTTTTGACACAGCATCAGCAATAATAAGAAGATTATTAAAACGTCAAAATCCATTTACTAATCCTGATAGAGAACATTTACATCATCAACTATTAAAGATGACGGCTTCTCCTAAGAAAACTGTTCTTATAATATATGTAATAACAATATTATTTAGTGTAGTTTCAATTTTATTTGCATTACATGAAAAACAACAAGCCATGTTTATTTATGTAATCTTAATGATATTAGCTATTCTATTAGTTATGAAAACTGATATCGTATTTACACACAAAAAGAAAAAATAATTACTCAAAGTAGGGGGAAAAATCACATGATTGATTTTAACAATTATACAATAATACCAATTCAAAAATTTATAGTAAATTATTTATTAGATATGGAAATTCCAGTTAACATTGATAAGATTACACACAAACAACTAAAAGAATATGATCCAAAAGGATTAAAAGAAATACCAATAAGGGATGTTTGCAAAGATGATCTAATTAGTGGTAGAGTCCTTTTAGTAAAATCATTTAGTCAAAAAGAACAAGGTTCAAGAGTTAGAGCATATTTTAATCCTACAATCGTTCTTGCTAAGGAAAATCAAAACTCAGCTCAAAGTGCTTTAGATGCAATGATTATGAAATCATTATACAACTATTCGAGCCTTGATGATGGTTATGTAGAACCACCAAGAAAAGAAATTGATGGTGAAGAAGAAAAAAGAATGGCAATGCAGCAAGAAACACAACAAAAAACTAAAAAAAGAGTTCCATACTCTAGTAAACATAAACTTGGAAATCCATACACAATAAAAAAAAGAAATTATTAGTTTACAAATTATTTATCTAATAAAAACAACTTTTGTCGAAGTTGTTTTTTTATTTTTTTAATTATTTTAATATCTAATCAGGAAGGAGGATATATGGAAGAATTATTAATTACTTGTGATTCGTTAATTAAATCTATTGCAAATACTTTTTATAATGTTGAAAAAGATGATTTAATACAAGCTGGAAGAATTGGTTTAATCGAAGCATATAAACATTATGATAAGAATACCAATGTAAAATTTTCTACATTTGCATATTCTTATATATTTGGTCAAATGTATAGTCTTTCTATTAAATCTAATCCTATTAAAACTAATAAAGATAATTTAAAGTTAATTAAACTTATAAATAAAACTTATAATTATTTATCTCAAGCATTAAATAAAATACCATCTTTAAATGATATTGCTACATATTTAAATATAGATATAAATACTATAAATAATGCATATAATTCTTCATTATCTACTTTAGATATAGATGATAATGATAACACATATACAACATATGACAATGATATTAAAATAGATTTAAATAATTCAATTAATACATTATCTAAAGATGAAAAAGATTTAATTAAATATAGATATTTTAATGATCTAACCCAAAGCGAAGTAGCAAATATTATGAATACTTCACAAGTAAGTATATCAAGACAAGAAAAGAAGACATTAAAAAAATTAAGACAATTAATTGCTGCATAAAAATAAATAAAGTTCTTCATAATACTTATAGGAGGACTTTATGAATATAGATGAATATAAAAAAATAGTAAAAAAGTATACACCTTCACCAAATAAATTAAAGAATGCATATTTATCATTTATATCTGGTGGTTTAATTGGATTAATAGGAACAATTATTTATAATATTTTAACTTATTATAATGTTAATAATGCTAATGTATGGGTAATAATTATATTAATAATATCTGCAAGTATTTTAACTGGATTATCAATATTTGATAATCTAGTTGAAAAGTTTAAATGTGGAATAATAATACCAATAACTGGGTTTGCTCATGCAATGACTTCTAGTGCTATTGATTATAAAAAAGATGGATTAATAACTGGTATAGGTTCTAATACTTTTAAACTAGCAGGTAGTGTAATTTTATATGGAACTATAAGTGCATTTATTTTAACGATAATAAAGGTGATTATTAATGTCTAGTTTATTATTTAAAAATGTATATCTACATGATTATTACACTATATCTTCTAAAATAGAATATGAAGGTAATATAATACCAGATCTAGTTATTGATAATTATTACTTTGGTTGTAAAACATTTGAAGGTGCAGAAATTAAAATGCAACGAACAGTTATAGACTATTTATTAAACAAAAATAAGATAGATCTAATCATAGGTGGTGATTTATCTAATCAATTAGCTATTAGTTCGTATATGGCATGTAAATATGATATACCATATCTTGGAATGTATAGTGCTTGTGCAACATTTAATAGCGCTCTTATTACTATGTCTAATTTAATTGATTCAAATAAAATAAAACAAGGCATAGTAATAACATCATCACACAATAAAGTTTCAGAACGACAGTTTAGATATCCTATCGAATATGGTGCACCTAAAAGCGATTATTCAACCTATACTGCAACTGGTTCAACGGGAGTAATAGTTTCAAAAAAGAAAAGTAACATAAAAATAGAATCAGCAACCATTGGAAGAGTGATAGACTCTAAAACTAAAGATGTTAACAACATGGGAGCAGTAATGGCGATATCAGCATGTAATACTTTATATCAACATTTAAAAGATCTAAATAGAGATATAAATTATTATGATTTAATATTAACTGGAGATTTAGGTATATATGGTTCTAAAATATTTAAAGAATATTTAAATAAAGAATATAATTTAAAAATTAAAAATTATATTGATGCTGGATCAAATATATATAAAAAGGAACAAAATCTATATGCTGGATCATCTGGACCAATATCACTACCATTATATTTATTTACAAATATTATTCCTAAAAATAAATACAAAAAGATACTACTCTTAGCAACAGGCTCCCTTCATTCTCCGACATTAGTTAATCAAAAAAATACATTACTTTCTACTTGCCATGCAGTAAGTCTGGAGGTGTTATAATGGAGTATATTAATGCATTTATTATAGTAGGACTAATATCTATGTTAGGCCAAATAATATTAGACAATACTAAATTAACTCCTGGCCATATTACATCATTATTTGTTGTAATTGGATCTATCCTATCTTTTTTTAATATTTATGATTATCTAATTAATTATTCTTATATAGGTAGTTCAATACCTATTACTTCATTTGGTAATTTATTATATAAATCATGTTTAGAAGGATATACTAATCAAGGTATAATTGGATTATTTTCAAATATGTATAAAACTACGAGTGCCGGAATATCTTCTGCCATAATTTTTTCTTTTATAGTAACATTATTTTTTAAGCCAAAAGACTAGCAATAGTCTTTTTTTTAATGTATAATAAATAAAAAGAATAAAGGTGATTTATATGGATAAAGATAATAACAATTCTTCAGATTTACAAAATATGATAAACGATTTACCAGAAGTAAAAAAAGAAGTAGAAATTATTGAAAATGATTTACCAAAACCAGCTCCTGTAGAAAATACTATGGAGCCTACATCTGCTTTTGATGATATGGCTGTTTCTACACCTGCAGTAGAGGAAGTTAAAAAACCAGAAAATATTGATAATGCACCTATTGTAAACGAAGCTGCACCAGTTGAACCAACTCCTGTAGTTCCAAATGTAGAGGAACCAAAAAGTGAATTCACATTAAATGCACAAACAATCGGAACTGTAAAACCAGACAAACAAAAAAGTCCAATAGCAATGATTGTATTATTTGGTATCTTATTAGCATTTATGATTTTTATGCCAGAAGTATTGAATTATATCAACAAAACATTTGGTACTAACCTACAAACTCACAGTGGAGTAAATATCCCAGAAGTGGTTGAACAAGAAGAACAAACTCAAGAAATAACAATGTATGATTTAAATGATGATACAGTTATTACCCTTGATAAGATTAGTTTCCAAACATTTGTTAAGTCAATTGAAGATACTGATTATAAACTATCATTTACTATTAAAAATAGTGGAACTCAACTATATAGTTTTAGTAAAAAATTATACTTTGAATTCTATGACAATAGTAAAACATTCTTAGGTAGATCATATCTAGAAAATGTTAAAGATATAACTGGTGGTGTATCTAATCACTATCAAGTAGACATTAATAAGGATATATATGATAAGGCAACAAAAATAGAATTAGTTCAAAGAACTGAAGATGATTATCCAGCTGTTGAATTAACATCAAATTTACTAACATGTACTAATTCAAAATATAATATTGTTTATACATTTGATACTAATCAAAGATTAAGTAGTATTAAAGATATGTATACTTATATTAAACCAGATGATATTGTGGCTTATTCTACTGATTTAGTTTCTTATAAAGCTAAAATTGATAATCTAGATAGATTAGATGGTGTAACAGCTGTATTAGCAGAAAATGAAACTGGATTTATTACTACTATCGCAATAGATTATAAACAAGCAGATTACTCTCAATTATCATCAGATACTAAATATTATCAAAAGGATACATATGCAAGAATAATAAAATTTGAAATGTCAGCGAAAGGATATAATTGTAGATAATGGAAAAGAAAATAGAAAAGATAATAAATTTAACATCAATAGTTAATTTGTTAACTATTATTGCATCTATAATTTGGATACTAGTATCTAAACAAGATTCAATAATTCCATTTTATCTACTAACTATATCTTTTCTAATTGCATTAATAATAATTATTTTATCCTTTATATTTAAATCAAATAAATATATAAGAATAATTTGTATAGCATACTTAGTAGTATTAATTGCAGTATTTCTATTTGGACCTGCATTTAAACCATGTGCTGGATGTCAAGCATCAAAAAAATGTGAGTATGCAACACAATGTAAACAAAATAATGATAATAAAACTTATAACTGTCGTTACTACAATGATGATGGTAGCATTTCAAAAGATACAATAACATGCGATAAAGCAAAATAATCCAAAGGGGGATTCATATGACTTATACATTTACAATAAACGATTTTGAAGGTCCTCTAGATCTTCTTTTGCATCTAGTAAAAACATCTAAAATGGATATTTATGAAATCCCTATAAAGATGTTAATAGATGAATATATTAGTTTTATCAAATCACAAGAAGAATTAAATATTGATATAGCATCTGAATACTTAGTTATGGCTTCTGATCTATTACATTTAAAATCAAGAATGTTAATAAATAAGTCAGAGGAAGAAGAAACAAGTGAAGATGAAGAATCAGTGATTAACTCTGAAGAAGAATTAAGAAATAAATTAATTGAATATGAAAAAATTAAAAATTTAAAAGAGTCATTTAAAGAATTAGAAAATAAACGTTTAGAGATATTTGAAAAATCTCCAGAAAGTGTTTCTAATTATAAAGATAATGTCGTATATGATAGTAATGTATCTAATGTAGATGAATTATATAATGCTATATTAGAATTTCAAAAGAGATTTAAATTTACTAAACCTCTTAAAACTAAAATAACTAATAAAGAATTATCTATTGAAGATAAAATAAAAGACATAAGAACAAGATTAAATAAACAATCAAGAATTAATTTCTTAGAATTATTTGATGATTTATCTAAAGACTATATTATTATTACATTCCTATCAGTACTTGATATGTCTAAGAATAATGAAATAAATATAATTCAAGAAGATAATTTTAAAGAAATTATCATAGAAAAAAGGTGAAGTAAATGAACTTACAAGGAGTTTTGGAAGGATTATTATTTGTAGTAGGGGATGAAGGCCTTACTATAAATCAAATCTGTGATAGTTTAGATATAAAAGAAGAAGAAGCAAAAGAATTACTTCTTAAATTAAAACAATCATATGAAGATGATAATAGAGGTATAAGAGTAAGTTTTTTAGGTGATGCTTTTAAACTTACAACTAAACCTGAACATAAAAGTTTCTATCAAAAGTTATTATTAAATGAAGAAACTAATACATTATCTGATTCAGCTTTAGAAACAGTAGCTTTAATAGCTTATCATCAGCCAATAACAAGAGTTGAAGTTGATAACTTAAGAGGTGTTTCAACAGCACATATAATTAGAAAACTAGTTGCTAAAGGATTAATTAAAGAAGTAGGTAAATCAACAATGCCAGGTAGACCAAATCTATATGGTACTACAAAAGAATTTTTAGATTACTTTGGTATGTCATCACTTAATGACTTACCTAAATTACCTGAAGAAGAAGAACAAAAAGAAGAAGGGGACTTATTCACATCAATTTATAAAGAAGAAATTGATAATTAGGAGGTTTTGGAATATGTATGGAAGATTAATATATGTGTATGGAGCAATGGGAAGTGCTAAAACAGCAGAACTACTTATTGAAATGTATCAACACGAACACGAAAATCAAAAGGTCTGTTTAATTAAACCATTAAGAGATGATAGAAACGTTGAAGTAACATCTAGAGCTGGTAATTTATCAAGACCAGCAGATTATATTATTGCACCAACAGATAACATATTTGATATGATTGATGAAAGTGTAGATAGTTTATTTGTAGATGAAGTTCAATTTTTCTCACCAGAACAAATTGATCAATTAAGAAGGCTAACTATAGAAAAAGGAATGAATGTTTTAACATATGGATTAAGAGCTGATTTCAGTACAAAAGCTTTTCCAGGTTCAATTCGATTATTTGAAATTGCTGATGAGTTAAGAGAAAAATATTATAGATGCAGCTGCGGTGGAAAGAAAACTTATAATGCAAGATTTAAAGATGGAGTAATAGAAACTGAAGGTGAACAAGTAGCAATTGAAGGAAAAGGAAACTATACTTATAAATCACTATGTCCAGAATGTTACTATAGATTAGTTAATGAAAAACTAGAAAAACAAAGTGGACCAATTAGAATTAGAAAGAAAGATTACCAATAATCTTTCTTTTTATGTTATAATGGTATTGTTGATTTGCCCTTGTGGCGGAATTGGTAGACGCGACGGACTCAAAATCCGTTGGTAGCAATATCGTGTCGGTTCGAGTCCGACCAGGGGCACCAATATATAAATAACAATCAGAAATGATTGTTTTTCGCATTTTTAATGCTATAATTAATATAGGTGTGAATATTATGAATAATTTATATGATATGCTGAATATATCAGGTAATAAAGAGGATATTATTAAAGAAGCTATTACAAAAACTAGATATGACTTAAGAAATATAGTTGAAGCACAAAGATGCAAAATATATTCTTCATATCTTAGTGATTTATTAAAAGAAAAACACTTACCTAATAGAATTATTAAAACAGGAGATTTTTCTAATTATGATCATCATTTTGTATTAGTTCCTAAAAGTTCAGATATATATTATTTAATAGACTTAACATATTCACAATTTAATAATAAGGAATACTTTGAAGAATTACTAGATCAAGGTTATGTTGAAGTAAATGATTCCATGTTAATTATTTATTTATCAATAGTAACAGGACAAGTGATTAATCAAAGTATAGAAAGTATTTATTTTGGTAATGCTAAGGCAAGATAATTGTATAAGGGAGGTTTAATTTATGTATATGCAATTAAGTGACAAAGTTCAAAATATTCTAGTAGAGTTAATGGAATATAACAATGAAAATCCATATCAACAACATTTACCTAGTCAAGAACTAAGTAAAAATGATGCTTATTTATTAGAAATGGCTATTCCAGAAATTATTCCAAACATCATAGTAACTCATAGTTTAACAGATACTGAAGAAGATATAAAACAACAAGATTTAAAGCGTAATGAACTTAATTCAATGAATATGTATCCATATTATATAGATATTAAAGTTAAAATTAAAAAAAGAACTAGACTACAAACAGTATAGTTCTTTTTGTTATACGTAAAGTTATAATTTTTATTAACAAAACTATTGTTATTTATTTATATTACTATTATAATTTTTATAAGGTGATAATATGCAATTCTATCAATATTGGTTAGTAGTAATAGTATTTATTTTAATGTTTATATCACTATATAATATCGTTAAGATTAGTATATTTGTAAGTAGAAATAAATATCCTAAAATAGATAAGAATGATATGCTTAATAGTAGTTTAAGAAATATGTTTATATCAATTGGATTATTAAGTGTTTGTTCTCTAGTTTATGTTATGTTAGTATTTTTTCAATATCAATAGACTTAATAGTCTTTTTTTATTATAATAATATTATGTTCTCGTAGCTCAGCTGGATAGAGCACCACCCTCCTAAGGTGGGTGTCATGCGTTCAAATCGCATCGAGAACACCACTAGTATATAAATGTCTATTAAAGACATTTTTTTATGTTATAATTACTTTAGGAGAGATAGTATGAAAAAGATAATTTCTTTAATATTTATTATTTTATTACTTACATCTTGTTCATCTAAAGATAATAACGAAAACTATGATGAAGATTTAGAACTAACATATTTAACTAAAAGAGAAATAAAATGCGATGAAATAAAAAATGCTAAACTAATGAATATGGATTTATTTGTTACTAATGATAATATTATTTATCAATATAGTTTAGATAAAACATATGGTGATTTAAACTGTAAAAATTATGCTAGTACTACATCTAAAATAACTGGTTTATATAATCGTAATTTAATAGATGAAAATAAAACTGTTTTAATAGCACCACCATCTAGTGATAAATTATTATATGTTGATAATTATTCTAATACTTATACATATGATGAATACTATTATGGATCAAGTCTAATAATAAGAGAAAATAATTCAATGTACTCAATAGTTAATAAAGGGGACTCTAATAAAAAAATGGATATTCTAAATCCTTTACCAAATAATATAAAAATTAATTCTATTAATGGTAGAGTAATTAATACAGATCAAGGATACTATGTTATCAACTACAGAGTTACTAACAAGGAAGAATGTGAAAGTGATACTACTAAAGAATGTATTAAAGAAAATTATATTGAACCAAGTGAAGTGCTAAATAAAATAAAAGATAAAATATCTATAGCGTTTACTAAAAACTATGATGATTATGATAATACAATATATTTTTATTATAATGGATATATTTATACTATAAATATGGTATAATAATCCCAATTCAAGGAGGGTTTTATGAATAATACAATAGCAAGTTTATTAGAATTATTTTTACTAAGAAATAAAGCAAAAGTAATAAGATATACACCAAATTATAATAATAAAGAAATATATGTATTTGATGATATTCAAGATTACTATAATTACTTTAGAAGATATGGAGTAGATTTTGATGAACAAATATTAGATTCATATATAAGTAGAATATTACATGACGGAAGAGTAGTTGCACATAAACGTACCTGTGATAACGCAATACAATATTTTTTAGTTGATTTATTAGATGAAAGAGTAGCTAAATTAGATGCACAACTAACACCTGAAAAAATAGAAGAAATACATTCAAGAGGAAATATAACTTTCAGAGAAAAGGCTAAAGAATGGAATGACATGGATCTATGTGTTTTGGGAGATTATGCTTCGTCTGCAGCTTTTAGATGTAATACATATAACCATGATTGTAAAAAATGTTTACTAGATACAGCATCCCATAGTTTAGAACATAAAGAAATTGATTTTAAATTAGTCAATCTTTATGATGGAGAACCATGGCACAATAATAGTAGAGTATTAATAAAAAATGATGAAAAAAGTTCTAATTTATAAGAACTTTTTTTATTTATTATTTCTTTTAAATTGACTAATAATATGATAAAATGATTATGTATGATAGATTGGAGAAATGATATATGAATAAGGTTGGTAAAGTTATAAGAAATATCTTAATTGGTATTTGGTTTGTTATAGCTGTTTTTACTACTGCATGCTTATTATCTTATAATGATTTTAAAGTATCAACATTTGGTAAAAATTCACTAATCATTATTAATGATGACGAAATGGAAGAAGCTGGTTTTAACGAAGGTGATTTACTTGTAGTTAAAAGAAATAGTGATGCTAAAATCAATGTAGGTGATAAAGTATTCTATTACAACACAAACAAAGATAGCGACGTAAATATCTTTACTGATGAAGTACAAGAAAAAGAAGCAGTTACTAAAACTGAAACAACTTATGTTCTAAATGGTAAAAAAGTATCTGGTGATTATGTAATAGGTACATTTAATAATACTAAAGTATATCATCACTTAGGAACAGTACTTGGAATACTAACATCTAAATGGGGCTTTATGTTCTTAGTTATATTCCCAACACTATTTGGAACTATTTATGAAGTTATAATGATTGTAGACTTAGCAAAGTCAAATAAAGAAGAAGAGTAGTTATGAAGATTAAACTATTAATATGTGCTGCTATACTATGTGGCATTACTGCACTAGTAATATCTAACACATATGCATTATTTGAAACTAATGCTAGTGCTACATCAGATTTTCAAATAGGTAAATGGGTAATTAAATTAAATAACAAAGACATATCACTATCTAAAATAATAACGCTAGATGATTTTACTTATGTTAATACAAATCATGTTGAAGATGGTTATTTTGCTCCAACTTCAAAAGCAGAATTTGAAATAGATATAGATGCATCTGAAACTGATACATCAGTTGAATATACACTTGAAATAGATGATTCAAATATTAGTGAGTACCCTAATATAAGATTTAAAATAATAGATTTAGATACTAATCAAGAAACAACTGAAGTAAATATTTCTGGAATAATGCATTTAAATGATACTAATAAAACTAAAAGATATAAGATATCTCTAGAATGGAATAATGATCCAGATTATGATGAATCAGATACAAGTTTAATTGGAGAAGAATTACAATGTAAACTAAGTTTAGATTTTAAACAATATTTAGGAGAATAAAAAAGGAAGTGGCTTGTTATGGACCGAGTAAAAAACATAACGAAAAACATAATAAATATATTATGTGTAATACTATTTATTATTTTAGCACTTGTAATATATGCTAAATTAAGAGTTTCATTTTCAAATGATGTTCATGCCAATTACTTTGGCGTAAGAATATTTGAAGTAGCAAGCGGTTCAATGGAGCCAACTTTGAATATAAATGATGTATTATTAGTTAAAGTAAATGTAGATGATTTACAAAAAGATGATATAATCGCATATAAATCAGAAAATTCAATTATAACACACAGAATTGTTATGATTAATGATAATGATTTAATAGTAAAAGGGGACGCTAATAACACTGTTGATTCTCCAATCAAAAAGGACCAAGTAATCGGAAAAGTAATCAAAGTATTTCCACATCTTGGTATATGGAAAAAAATATTAACAGAACCTAAAATACTAATACTAATATTTATTACTTTATTATTATTTGATGGAGCTCTATCTTATAATGGTAAAGATAAGAAAAATAATAAAGAAGAAATAAAAAAAGAAAAAGTAAAAGAAATAAAGCAAGAACCTAAAAAAGAAGACGTTAAAGTAGATGTTATTCAAAAAGAGATAAAGACTAAAAATAATGAGGATTTATTAATTAAATCTAAGATGCTTGCTAAACAAAATATAGATGAATTATTAAAACAAGCAGAAGAAAAAATAGAAAAAGAAGAAGTTAAAGAAGAGGACACAGAATATACTATCAGGTTAGATTTAAATGAAATACAAAAGAATATAAATAAGTCTGTTAAGTAAGTGGGTGATGATAAGTGAAAAAAATAAAAGAGTTTTTAAATAATTTTAATAAGAAAACACTTAAACGTAGTTTACTATTTTCACTTATCGTTATGTTACTAATTATTACTATCGCAGCCTTTGATTTAACACAAGCAAGATATGAAACAGCAACCGAAGTAAGAATAGAACCTGATTTAGCTTTTTTTATCGTAGATGTTGAAAGTCAAACTGGACAAATAAAATTAGAAAGTATGTTACCATCTACAACACCATATTTATATACATTTAATGTATCCAATTTTAAAGACACTAAAAAAGCTAATGTAGATTTAAAATATTCTATTGAAATAATAACAACCACTAATATGCCACTTAACTATAAAGTATATAAAGGTACAGATATGACTAATAATAAAGTAACAAATGATTACTTTACAACTGATGATAATGGAATGTATTATCGTCATCTAGTAATAGATGATATATCATATTTTAACTTCAATCAAAAGCAAACTGATGTATATACACTTTGGGTAGAATATCCAATTGAATATAAAGCATATCCTAAAGAATATGCTGGTATTATAGATTTAGTGGATATAAAAATAAATGCAGAGCAGGTAGTGTAATATGAAAAGATTAAGAAAATATTTAATAATATTAATAATACTTGTTTTACCATTATTTTTGTATGGAACATATACTTTTGCAAAATACGTAACTGAAAAGTTCTTTAGTTACTATACTAATTCAAAGAACTTTTATTTTACAAGTAATATCTTAAAAGAAGATAATCCACTATACCAAATTAATAACTGGGTAGGTATTGGACAATTTACAATTAACTTTGATCTATTATCATCAAAGAATGAATACGTACACACTGATTATGATATTACATATGAAGCATCAGTTACTTGTCCAAGTGATGTAATATGTGATTTAGATAAACCAACTGGAACAATACATGCAACAACACATAGTGATACACTACAAATAACAGTAGCACCACAAAGACTATATACTGAGGGTCAAAAAATAACTATACAAATTATGGCAAAAACTACATCACCATATGTTAAAGAATTATATGCTAAATATGAATATGTAGTTGGTAAAACTGGTGTTACATATGAAATAGAAGATAACGCTAATTCTCCATATCTATTACTTAAAATAACTAATGCAATTAACTATTGTACAGTAATAGAATCTTTTGGAGAACATAACGTACGTGATGCAATAGATGTTGATCACTACATGCAACTATCACAAGCAGACAAAGCTAAATGTGTTAGCCAATATGCAAACTTTGGATTTGATCCAAATATGCTATTACTTGATACAACAAGCGAAGTAATAAAAAAATCTACTTATGGAACTAGTAATGTAGGAGGAAGAAATTACGTTAATTATATGAGATTTCCTCTAGATCCTTTAAGTAGTGTTGCTATTAAATTTTATAAAAATAATCCATCTGAAAACTATACATATCCAGGAGTATATTCGTGGAGTGT
The DNA here is from genome assembly GCA_946613765.1 of uncultured Mycoplasmatota bacterium. GTDB lineage: Bacteria > Bacillota_I > Bacilli_A > RF39 > UBA660 > RUG12834. The sequence continues at coordinate 1,854 of CAMOFW010000003.1, read as the reverse complement.
AATATGGGTTAATTTTCAAGAACCATAATAAAAAGGAGTAAGGCTATGGAATACAATATAATCAATACCTATATTAAATTTATCAAAACAAAGCTAATTGATTTCTTTAGAATAGTTCTTAGAAATAGATATCAAAAGTCTATCGTCGAATTATTTGTAGATAAATATATAGAAGTAAGATATTATAATGAAACTAATTATTACGCTGAAAAAGATTTCATAAAAAGACTTAATAATGATTTAATAGATGTTTATAGTGCTAATGTTGATGAAAAAAATTCTAATACATTAAAAACAATAGTAGCCTTATTTGGATACATAACATATTTAGATGATTTATGTTATATCAAAGAAGATCTTGAAGTAATTAAAACATTATCTTTAGATAAAAATCTAAAGATTGATGATGCTCAAAATTTAGAACAAGAATTAAAAACATGGTATTACTCTTTAAAAGCTAGTAAAGAAAAATTTCAAAAGTCTATTGGAACAAAAGAATTTAATTTAACTGAAAAAAGAATATATAAAAATACCTTTGAAGTTAAACTAGAACATAACGTTAAAATATCATATTTATTTAGTGAAACAGCTATTAATAAAGCATATAACTCAGGTACAGTTAATGAAGATAAATTATTTATTACATATATTTTAACTACATTTAATGTATTAAATAATGCTAATAACTTAGATTTCTCTAAAAAATATATTGTTGATTTGGCAGAAAGTATTTATTCAAAAGAAAAGAAAAGAGAAAGATTATTTAATATCTTAAATACTACTTTAGCTAAAAAACATGTAAGTATTAAAATAAATTATAGTGATTATTTAGAACATAGAGATTTTATTAATAAAAAGATAAAAGAAGGTTATTCCTTTAGTGTTGTTCTAGATAAAGATGATGTTGATTTAAATGAACTAATATTATTTTCTTATGTTTATGTATATGAAGACAGTGAGTTATTTGATATAATAAATAATAATGAAAATAAAATAAGTGCAAAGATTATTAAGATTTAGGTGGTGAAGTTATGAATACATTTTTTAGATTCCTATATGAATTTTTATCACAATTATTTAATGGTTTATTATTTGCAGTTCAAGGTATATTTAGATGCTTTAAAACTATATTCAATTTTGGTGAATATATAAGAATAGTAAATGAATATAAAAATGACTTCAATGGACCTGAATGGATATTTGTAGGATTAGCAATCCTTTTAACACTTGCAGTTCTAGCAGCAATAGTATTCTTAATTTACTTTATTGTAAGAAAAATACTTAAGTTTAGAAAAACTTTAGTAGATCAAGAATCACTATTAGATGAAGTAGCTCAACTTAATAATGAAGTAGCTAAACTATACAAAGAAAAAGAACAAATACTTGCAATGAAAGTTTCTAAATTAGGATTAAAACCTGATGAATCTGATACTGAAGAAGCACCAGCTGATGGTGATAATGTTGATCCTAATACAGAAATTAGATTTCCTAAATTATATGATGTTGATGAAAAATATAAAGATTACAAAGTTGCAAATTATAATAATAGCTTTGAATTACCAGAACTAGTAGATTTATTTAGAAACTTTGCTGCTTCTAAATTAAAACTATATTATAAACCAAATATGATTAGATTATTTATTGCATCTCTAGCATCTACTAAGCTAGTTATCTTACAAGGTATTTCTGGTACAGGTAAAACATCGCTAGCATATGCTTGGGGTAAATTTTTAAAACACGACTCATGTATCGCATCAGTTCAACCATCATGGAGAGATAGAACTGAGTTATTCGGATACTTCAACGAATTTACTAAACGTTTCAATGAAACAGAAGTTTTAAAAGAAATGTATG
>CAMOFW010000002.1 GCA_946613765.1 uncultured Mycoplasmatota bacterium | reverse complement strand
TAAAGGATTATTAATTGTATTAATTGTATTTAATATTGGATTATTATTCTCATTTAAGTATGTTAATTTCTTTATTAATAATATAAATGCATTATTTAGTTTAAGTATTGATAATATTAATTTATCATTACCTATTGGTATAAGTTTTTATACATTCCAAATATTATCATATGTTATTGATGTTTATAGAAAGAAAGTTAATGTACAAAGAAATATTATTAAGTTAGCAACATACATTAGTGCTTTTCCACAGTTAATTGCTGGTCCAATAGTTAGATATAGTGATATTGAAAAAGAATTAAATGAAAGAACAAGTACTAGTGAAGACATTAATTACGGTATTAAGAGATTTATATTAGGTTTAGCTAAGAAAGTATTAATAGCTAATAATGTAGCATTTATTTGTGATAGTTTATTTAGTTTTGGAATACAAAATACAGGATTTATCGGTGTAGTTATAGCGATAATATCTTATACATTACAAATATATTATGACTTTAGTGGTTATAGTGACATGGCTATTGGTTTAGGTAGAATATGTGGATTTAAATATATGGAAAATTTTGTATATCCTTATTCTGCTAAATCTATTACAGATTTTTGGAGAAGATGGCATATATCACTTTCATCATTCTTTAAAGATTATGTATATATACCTTTAGGAGGATCTAAAACTACTAAATTAAAACATATTAGAAATATAATGATAGTATGGATATTAACAGGACTATGGCATGGTGCTGAATGGAACTTTATTATATGGGGATTATATTATGGAATATTATTATTAATTGAGAAGTTCTTAATTAATGATAAAATTAAAAATAAGTATTTTTATCATATTATTACATTAATTATTATTAATATTGGTTGGTTAATATTTAGAGAAACTAACTTTAATGAATTAGGAATTGCATTTAAAACATTATTTGGATGTTATGGATTTGGTTCATTAAGTAATTTATTATATACTGGTATATTCTCATTTAGATATATATTAGCATTTATACTAGGTATTATATTTTCTTATAATGTATTACCTAAAAAGTTTAAAGATTCTGAGTGTTTTGAAATGTTGTTAATAATTGTATTCTTATTAACAATAGTATTTATAGTAGTTGGAAGTTATAATCCATTTATATATTTTAGATTTTAAAAAAAGATAGCTAATGCTATCTTTTTATTATTGATTTTTAATATCTTTTTTGTTAAATACAATTATTATTAATATAAATAGAACTACAAATGATACTAAATCAACAGCTATAGCTTTTGATAAGTATAATTCTTTTATGCTATTTATACCACCAAACATGTATGGTGATAAATTATAATTTAATGTTGGAGCATAAGATATTAGACTTGCTCTACGTATTAATAATTGGAATACACTTTCTGAAAGATATGCTCCAAATCCCATACCAAGCGCAAATGGTGCATTTGTAGTAATTGTTGAAAGTGCAAATACAAAGATTCCTAATAAAATTATCATAGGTAGTGCATAAATAAATGCTATTAATGATTCCATAATATAACTAATTTCAATACATTTCTTAGTATTAAAGTTATATACTATATCATTACCAAATATTGTAATTAAGTCTCCTTCAAATATTCCTTGAATTACTGTTGATATTATATTAAATGCAAAAGTAAATGCTATAGACGTAATTAGTACTGCTAACATCTTAGAAATAATTATTTTATTTCTTGAGAATGGTTTAACGAGTAATTGTTTAATAGTTCCTTTACTAAATTCTTCTGATACAACTGTTGCACTTAATACTATTACAACAATTGCTATCATTACATTAGGATAAGAAAACTCATCAATCATTTTATTACCTGTGTTAGCATCAGTAAAACTACTAGTATATATTTCATGATCAAGCATATATTGCATTTCACTAATTTGTCTTTCTAATTGTTTCTTTTCATATAAATCATTATAATTTAATAATTCATCATTAGAATCTTTTACATTGATATATTGTGAATATAATGATATATATTCTTCTATATAACTTGAAGCATTTGTATTGGTAAATGGTATATCATGATTTATTCTATACTCTAATACTCTAATTGTTTCTTTTTTTATTTCTTCACAATTTTGATCTGTACATTTTTGATTTTGTTCTTCATTAATTCTTTCTTGAACTAATTCTTTCCAATCAAAATTATCTAGTCTTTTAATTGACTTATCCATTTCAATTTTAGCATTATCAATTAATTCTTTTATATCATTTTCTACTAATAACAAATTATATTGATTAATATAGCTAAATAAAGTATTTTGTATATAGTAAGCCTCTGGAGATTTGGGGTCTATATTTCTATCTTTTAATAATGTATACATTTCTACTAAAGACTTTTGGTAAGCATAATCTGATGATGTTGCTAATCCATTAGTTTCTAGTATTTCCATTGAATGTTTAGACATATTAATATTATTATCATATGAATCATCTTCATTACTTAAAACATCTAAAACACCGAATAATATTGTAAATACTACTGTTATAATTAATACTAAATAAATAAATTTCTTATGAAATATTTTATATAGTTCATTTTTAGTTGCCTTAATCAATTTTATTACCTCCTGTCATTTGAATAAATGCTTCTTCAAGTGATAATTCTTCTTTAACTACTTGATAAATATCATATTTATTATCTATTAATTTCTTAATATATTTAGTTATTTCTTCTTTTTCTACATATAGTTCAATTGAATCTTCATCTATTATTTCGTAGTTATCATTTAGGACTTTATCTATACCTTTCGTAGTATTTAAATCAATTTTAAATGTTGTTGTACTCTTTTGTTTTAGTTTTTTAACACTTGAAGTTGATATTACTTTACCATTTTGAATAACACATGCAGTTGTAATAAAACTTTCTAATTCAGATAAGTTATGAGAAGAAATTAGAATAGCTATCTTCTTTTTAGCTAGATTCTTAAGTAATTCTCTCATTTCTTTAATTCCTTCAGGATCCAAACCATTAGTTGGTTCATCTAGAATTAATAATTTAGGCTTATGTAGCAATGATGCTGCTATACCTAGTCTTTGTCTCATACCTAATGAGTATTTGGATACTTTATCATCTATTCTATGTTCTAATCCAACTAGTTTAATTACCCTATCAATATCTTCTTTAGTTATACCTTTATAATAACTAGACATTAATTTTAAGTTTTGTCTACCTGTTAAATACATATAAAGGTCAGGTGATTCTACTATTGCTCCTACTGAAGCTATAGCTTTTGAAAAATCTTTTTTTACATTATAACCATTAATAAATACTTCACCCTTACTGATTGACTGTAGTCCAAGTATTAATTTAATAGTTGTTGTTTTACCAGCACCATTAGGTCCGATAAATCCAAGTATTTCACCCTCTTCTAAATCAAAGCTTACATCGTGTAATACTTGTTTTTTACCAAAATATTTGTTTAAATTTTTTACTTCTAACACTTTTGACATATAAACACTCCTTAGTAATAATTATATTATAAATATATAAAATAAAAAAGTAGTTATTAGACTACTTTTATTTCCATAAATCTAGTGGGTTAATAAATCTATATCCAGGTTGATATGGAGGAGCTCCGATTGAAATAGTTAAATGTAAGTGTGTACCTGTTGCTACACCACTCTTACCCATTGCTCCGATTTTTTGTTTTCTACTTACTTTATCGCCAACTTGAACATATGTATCACTAAGGTGAGCATATAGAGAGTAATATCCGTTCTTGTGATCAATTACGATGTTTAGACCGGCATCACTACCACCCATACCACCCCATCCAGATTGAATTACTTCACCATTACCAATTGAGTAGATTGGTGAACCATAACCTGTACCTGTGATATCTTGACCTGCATGGAATGCACCCCAACGCCATCCATAACCAGATGAAATAACGTATGGTGAGTTTGTAGGCCATGCCCAACTTTGTCCATTGTCAACATAGTATCCAGTAATATTTTCTTGGTAATTCATGCTACCTCTTACAATAACTTCATTAACAACTTCTTTTAACATATAGGTATGTTCTTTATCAATTGATGATTCTTCTTGAATTGCACCATTTATATAAGATATATGTTTAGCAACTCTTTGAATACCATTTTGACCTTTAGTTTCAACAACTTTATAACTTGTTGGTTTTTTAGTATCGTATTTAACATCTATATCATACTTAACTTCAGTATCTTCGATAACGTATTCTTCAGATACTAGTGTTAATTGTGGATTAGCTAAGGCAACGTTAACAATATCCCCTACAGCTAAGATATTTGTATCTTTTTTATATTGTGGATTTGCTATTAAGAATTCTGATGTATTAAGTTTGTTATCATCAGAGATTGATTTAATAGTATCTCCTCTTTTTATAACATAATTTTTAGTAGCATTAATATCACCAAATAATAAGAATTTAGTTAATTCATCACTATTTGTAAATATCTTATCATCAATACTTAAATAGTTTTCTTTAATTGTAATATTTTCTTTAAAATAGATATTTTCAATTAAGGATCCAGTATCTTTGATTTCTACTTGTTCATTATTAATATAAGCTTGATATCTATCACCATTAACAAATGATTTAATTACGTTATTGATTGCATCTTCAAATATTTTTTTATCTAAAACATTAACTTTAAATTTTACTTTAGCATCTTCGTTTTCAGTTGCTTGATTTGAAATAGTTGCTGTATACCCTTTAACAGTAAATGATTTAGAATTTTTAATTTGATTATAGATATCCCCTACTGATGATAATGAATCATTATAAGTTAAGTATGATTCAATTTCAAAACCTTTTGGTGGATATACTTGATCTACATTGTATTCATCTTTAATTTGTGATTGTTCTTTATTGATTAAAGCATATAATTCTTTTGTATCACTTATAATACCTATTGCATTACCATCTAAATAAACTTGGTATTTAACAGTAAGCATTTTATTATCTTCATTTGTAAACCCCGCTAGAAAAACAAATACGGCTAATATTAAAGTGATAATAATAGCTTTCATTCTATTTTTCTTAGACATATTGTTATTCACTTTCCTTTACTTCGGCTATTTCAGTAAAGTTCATTATTGTTGGTTGGAACATTAATTGGAACTTACCTACTCCACCTTTTCTGTGTTTTGCAATTATTATATCAGTTATTGAATTGATATTCTTACCTAATTCTTCTTTAGCTTTATAATAATCTTCTCTATTAATAAACATAACGATATCGGCATCTTGTTCTATTGAACCTGATTCTCTTAAATCTGATAACATTGGTTCTGTTTTAGATTTTTCAGAAGCACGGTTTAATTGGGCTAAAGCTATAACTGGAACGTTAAGTTCTAAAGCCATTAATTTTAATGCTCTTGAAATTTCTTGAACTTCTTGTTGACGTGAATCTGGACGTTTTCCACCAAGTGTAACTAACTGTAAGTAGTCGATTACTACTAGTCCTAAACCTTCAGGACTTTGTGCTAATCTTCTACATTTAGCTCTAATATCAGATGCAGTAATTGAAGCATTGTCTTCGATGTAAATGTTTGTTGAAGCAAGTTCTGCTACTGCTTCGTTATATCTATTCCAATCATTAGGCATTAATTGACCTGTTTGAAGTTTTCTACCTTCAATGGCACCTTTTGCACTAATCATACGGTTAACTAATTGTTCTGCTGGCATTTCTAAGTTGAATATTGCAACTGCTTTAGTTGTAGATTTAGCAGCACCTACAGCTATGTTTAGAGCAAATGCTGTTTTACCCATACCTGGACGAGCAGCAATGATTATAACTTCACCACCATGGAAACCTGTTGTTGCTCTATCTAGAACTTTAAATCCAGTTGAAAGTCCAGATAATGCAGATTTATTTTTAGCTAAGAAATCTAATTGTTCTCTAGCTCTTTTTAATACATCATTTATTGTAGAAAATTCTGAAGTTCTTCTTGATTTAACAACATTTAAGATATTCATTTCTGATTTATCTAATAATCTTGTTATATCATCACCATAATCGTATGCATCAGTTACAATTTCATTAGCAGTATCGATTAGGTATCTTGCAATAGCTTTATCTTTTACTATTTTAATATAGTAATCTAAATTAGATGTTGTAGCAACACTATCAATAACTTCTGATAAATACTCTATTCCACCTATTGCAGATAAATTTTTCTTTTTATCTAATTCTTCAGTTATAGTAGTAATATCTATTGGAGTTTTACTTTCATACATAGATTTAATGGCTTCAAAGATTTTTTTATTTTGATCAGAATAGAACATATCACTAGTTAATTCTTCACAAATCTTTGATGTAGCATTTTTATCTATAAAAGCAACACCTAATACCGCCATTTCTGCTTCTAAGTTTTGTGGCATTTTTCTAACTGGCATACTAAAACCTCCCTACTTTTTTAATGTTACAATAATATTAAATTTAACCTTCTTATGTAATTCAATTTCAACTTCAGTTTGACCTAAAGACGTAATTGGTGTTGTTATATGAATACACTTCTTATCTATCTTATAGCCTAACTCTTGAAGTTTAGAATGGATTTGTTTTACTGATACTTGACCGAATACTTTATCCCCTGCTCCAGTTTTAACAGTAAACTCTAATTTTTCTTTAATTAATTTGTTTTTTAATTTATTACACTCATCAACGAATATTTGTTCGTCTTGAGCTCTTTTATCTTTTTGATCTTGAAGAACTTCTTTTGCTTTAGTACTTGCTGGTACTGCTAATTTATTCTTTATTAAGAAGTTTTTAGCATATCCATCAGATACGTCTATAATATCATCTTTTTTACCTTGTTTTTTAACATCTTGTAGTAATATAACTTTCATCAAAATCACATCCAATCTGTATATTTAATTATAACATATAAACATTAAAAAAAGATACTTAAAATTAAGTATCTATTTAATAAAGTAGGGGATTTATTCGTTTATTTCTTGTTTAGTCATTTTTAGAAATGATTCAGGATTAATTAATTGTCCGTTTTTATATACCTCAAAGTGTAGGGCATAGGTATTATTATCAACGATAGGATTGTTAGATGCTTGAGCAATTATTTGACCTTGACTTACTTTTTGTCCTACACTTACATTAATACTATCTACACTTTGATATATAGTTATAACATTAGGATTATGTTCTATTTCAATTATTTTACCCATTATTTCATCATCTTTAATGTTTTTAACTGTACCATCTAGAGTAGCTAATACATTAAATTTATTAGATGAAGTATACATTATGCCTGTATTTTGCATATAGATATTTTCATAGTAGATTAGGGCATCTTGTTGTTTTTTGTCTTCATCATTTTCGTTATAGTAGGGGATAGTAATAGTAACGGATTCATCATCATATGGTTTAGTTACTTCTTCATTGACAGTAATAGTTGGAATAATACGTTCTTTAATTTCTTTATTAACATAATTATCAGTTACCATATCTGTAGAATCTTCTTGGACTATTTTATATATTTCATATCCTGAGTAGGCTATAACACCAAGTAATAACGCTATTAAAGTATAAACCACATATCCTCTTAATCTTAGTTTTTTCTTCATTTGTTCACCTTCCTATTAAAAGTGTGAACAATTATTATTAATTTATACTTGTTATTTCTACATCTTTATAATAATATTTTATTATTTCTTCATAAGAATAGTTATTATTAGCTAAATAATTAGCTCCATATTGACTCATTCCAACGCCATGTCCATATCCTTTGGTAGTTATTTTTATATTATCTAACAACTTAATATCAAAGTCTGTAGATCTTAAACCTAGTTGTTTTCTTAAAGTAATACCATCATATTCTTTATCATTAATAAATAGGGAAGTAATACGATTTGATTCATCTCTTTTTATGTTAGATATCGTTATATTACATGGATTTATATTTAAAAGATTACAGAAGTTATCATAGGTAAATGTAGTAGTTACTTCATATTTATTAACTCCTTCATCAAAAGTAGAATCAACATTAGTAAGGTAGGGGAGGTCTTCATTAAAAACGCTTAGTGCTGTTGATGTTTTACCATTACTAATAGCAAAATAATAAGATTTAATAATGTTACCTTGATAAGTAATAACTTTATTATTTGTTTCTTCAACAGCTTTTTTTATAATAGAGTAATATTTATCATAATTATCTTGCCATTTATCTTTTAAAGCATTGTTATTACTATAACATTGTGCTGATGAATTTATATTAATTATGTTATCTTTTAGATAGTTATAGGCAAATGTTCGAGATGCAACTGCTTGGGCTTTTAATGCCTCATAATGAAAAGAAGCTGGCATTTCACAACCAACTACTCCAATTAAATAATCCTGTAATGATAATTTATTATTATCTAATAATACTTCAATATCTTTATTTTCTATTAATACTTCTTTGGGTTTAATGCATATAGTAATAATTATAAGGATAATTATTATTAATATTAATAGTTTATTATTCATATATCTCCTTAAAAACTTGAAGTAAAATCAACGATAAAATTAGTTATTAAGTAACCCATAATAAAACTAAGTAGGATTACTAATAATCTTGCTTCAATTTTTTTATTTTTTTTGATAATACTATCAAAATTTACACCTGTTAAAGTATATGCTGATAGCATTACAGATATTACATAAATATATATTTTAAATTGCATTATATTCACCATTTTCATACATAGTTATCTTATTAACTCTTCTTACATGTCTATCTTCTTGAGATGGAATAGTTTCAATAAAGGTTTTACAGATTTCTAGTGCTAAAGATGGGTCAATAGATGCAGGTAGTGATATTACATTTGCATGATTATGTTCTTTTGCAGCTTTTGCATCATCTATTGATACAACTCGACCACAACGAATGCCTTTAACTTTATTTGCGGCAATTGCAATACCAACTCCATTACCACAGATTAAGATACCTAAATCATTAACTTTATTCATATGCATACATACGTCAAAAGCAAAGTCTGGATAATCATCTTCTGCTGAGTGTTCTATTTTACTAGTAACAACTCTTGTTTCTTTAGATAGTTCTCTAGCTAAAAATTCTACTAAAGCTACACCTCTATGATCTGATGCTATATATATACTCATATACATACCTTCTTTCATTATTTAGAATATCATATCTATAATTATTTTTAAAGTTGTTGAAATATTACTTTACACTTTAAGGCATGAAAAAAACTGCTTACTTAGCAGCTTTATCATTAAATCCATACTTTTTGTTGAATTTGTCAATTGCACCAGCTTTTTTAACTCTACCTTGTGCTCCTGTGTAGAATGGATGACATTCTGAACAAACTTCACAGTGAATCTTTTCTTTAGTTGATTTAACAGTGAATTTTGCACCACATACACATTCAACTTCAGTTTCATACATTGTTGGATGAATATCTTTCTTTGCCATGATAATTTCTCCTTTCGCCATGTTTAATTTTTAAACATAGTAATTCATTTACCTAGAGTATTATAGCATATTTTTTGAATAAATCAATCCTTTTTAGCATTATATTGACTTTCTATTTTACGATATATTGTCTTTGATAATTGTTCGTTATTATTAAATGATGAACTATTTATAAATAATATATTATATTTTTGGCATAATTCTTTAATATATATAGTATTTTTAATATTATTTGGACTTATATATATTATTTGTTTGGAGTTTATTTTTCTTAAAATAATAAATAATTTTTTTAATTCATTAATGATAGTTTTAGTATCCTCAGTTAAGATATCTATATTTCCAATATTAAGTATTATAATATCGCTGTTATTTATTTTACTTTGTATTTTATTATTATTGTTATTAATAAGACCTATCAAGTTTTCTATTTCCAGATTAGTCGAATAGTCTATATTTAAATTAAATTTTAAATTACTATTAGATAAATAATTAGATAAAGTAGGGTTATAGTTATCTTTAACACTAGAAATAGATAATATATTAATTACTTTATTATAGTTACGATTATATATTATATAGACACTAAATATAGCAATTATTATCATTATAAGATATTTAAATTTCATAAAATCACCATAAAAAAAATAGTATATTAATACTATTTTATTTTTCTAATGTAATTTTAGCACCAACATTTGATAGTTTTTCAACAATGTTTTCATATCCTCTTAAGATATGTTCTACATCAGTAACAATTGTTTTACCTTCCGCTATTAAACCAGCAAGTACTAAACAAGCTCCTGCTCTTAGGTCTGTTGCTTTAACTTCACAGCCTTTAAGTTTAGTAGGACCATATATTTCAATTGTTTTATCTTTAATTATTATATTAGCACCCATTTTATTTAGATATTCAACGTTTTGGAATCTGTTTTCATAGATTGTCTCAGTAAGAAGTGAAACACCTTGGCATTGAGTTAGTAGGGTAGTAACAGGTTGTTGTAGGTCTGTTGCAAAACCTGGATATCCAAGTGTTGTAATTGCTACTGGATTCTTTTTCTCTGATTTAGATATAGTAATTGAACTAGTATCTATAGTCATTGGAATACCCATTTCACTTAATTTTGATGTTAAAGATCTAATATGATCAGGTATTATATTATTAATTTTTAAATTATTACCAATTAATGCACCAAGAATAACGTATGTTCCGGCTTCGATACGGTCTGGAATTACTTCAGTAAATCCTGAAGATAATTTTTCAACACCTCTAATTTTAATTTCAGATGTACCTGCACCAGTTATCTTTGCTCCTAATTGGTTTAGGAATGTTTCAACATTTACTATTTCTGGTTCTTTAGCAGCATTTCTTAATATTGTTGTACCCTTAGCACGACATGCTACTAATATAGTATTAATAGTTGCTCCAACGGAAGGCATATCTAAATAAATAGTAGTACCTTTTAGTTCTTCAGCATCTATTATATATTTGTTATTATCTTCTTCTACAATTGCACCTAGTGCTTCAAATGCTTTTAATGTTTGATCTATAGGTCTTTTACCAATCTTACATCCACCTGGAAAATACATTTCTACATGTTTATACTTACCTAGAAGAGCTGACATAAAATAATATGATGCTCTTAATTTAGCAGATATATTTTCTGGTATTGGTTTATTAACAATAGATCTTGTATCTATTTTCATTAAAGTATCATCTCTAGATACTTTAGCTCCTAGATATTCTAATATTTCAGTTAATGCATCTATATCAGATATATTAGGTATATTATCTATTGTTACTTCTTCATCACTTAAAATGGCAGCAGGTATTAGTGCTACAGCACTATTTTTAGCTCCACTTATATTTATTGTCCCACTTAATTCTTTATTGCCTTCAATAATTAATTTTGCCATAAATAAATCTATCCTATCTCTATATCACTACTATATAATTAAATGACGGCACTTGTCAAATTATTCTTATTTCTTCGAAGTTTTGTGTGTATAGTTATTTATGGTGTCTATAATAAGAGATTTATACTCAATATCGGATGTATTATCATCATTAATTAGACATAGAGGGGGATATAAAATACAAAAGAAATTATTACCTAATCCTTTATTTAAAGTAATAACTAGAGACTTATAATTACCTGATGGATAAGTTATACCTTTATATGTTTTCTTAGGAAAATAATTATATCCATAAGATATATCATAAGTAGTATTATATTTATTTAAATTATCTTTTAATAAAGGGATGGATTTATTTATAGAGTTATCAATATCATTATAATCTAGAGTAGGTAATATATTATTAATTAAGTCTTCTTTTATAGTATTTTTAAGATTTTGATCTTCGATGGAATTAGAATTTGCTATTATTCTAAATCTTATAGACTGTTTAGGTATTATTACTTCATCTTTATTATTTATTAAATATATTGAAGATATTATAAATAGTATAATAATTATCTTTTTCATTGGTATCACCATATTAGTTATGATGATAAATTAATATTTTTAAACAAAAAAATATAATCAATTATTCATTGATTATATATACATATCTTTCAAGATTATTTAAATCTTTTTTAACTATTATGTTTGCGTTAGGATAAATATTAGAAGCATATTCTTTTATAGAATTTCCTTGTTTATCACCAATTTCAAATGCAATTATATTTTTATCTTCTAGTAAATCTTTAGATTTATCTAGAATTATTTTATAAAACTCTAAACCTTCGTCATTTGCAAATAATGCTATTTGAGGTTCATATTTAGTTTCCAAACCAATTTGTTCATCTAATCTAACATATGGTGGATTAGAAATTATAACATTATATTTTTTAGTAGTATTAAATGATTTAATATCTTCATTTATAAAGTTAATATCTACATTGTTATTTATAGCATTTTCTTTAGCTAAGTTAATAGCATCACTTGATATATCTAGAGCATCTACTTTAGTATTAAGTTCTTTAGCTAGTGATATTGCTATACAACCAGAACCAGTGCATAAATCTATGATTTTAGGTTCTTTAATATACTGTTTAATTAACTTTATAGTATCATCAACTAGATATTCTGTTTCATATCTAGGTATTAAAACTCTTTCATCTACTTTAAATTCATATCCATAGAAGTTAACACTTCCAAGTAGATATTGAATAGGATAGTTATCTTTTAATTTTTCTTTTTGTTCATCAGTTAGTTTATTTAAATCATTTATATTATATTTATCAAACATTATTTACCCTCAAGTTTTAATCTTTGATCTTCAGTAATTAATGCTTCAATAATTGGGTCAATATTACCTTCCATAACTTTATCTAATTCCATAATAGAGAAGTTAATTCTGTGGTCAGTAACTCTGTTTTGTGGATAGTTGTATGTTCTAATCTTTTCAGATCTATCACCAGTTCCAACTTTGCTCTTTCTTTCAGCTCCTACAGCTGATTCTCTTTTAGCTTCTGCTTCATCATGTAGTTTAGTAGCTAGCATTTGCATAGCTCTTTCTTTATTTTTAAGTTGTGAACGTTCAATTTGGCATGTAACAACTGTATTTGTTGGTACGTGTGTAATACGAACTGCTGAGTTTGAAGTATTTACTGATTGTCCACCAGCTCCAGATGAGTGGTAAACATCGATTTTTAAATCACTTTCTTTGATTTCAATATCTTGAATATCAACTTCAGGCATAACTACAACTGTTGCAGTAGAAGTATGAACTCTACCACCTGATTCAGTTTCAGGAACTCTTTGAACTCTGTGAGATCCTGATTCAAATTTTAGTTTAGAATAAACACTGTCACCTTTGATTAAGCATTCGATTTGAGCATAACCACCTGCAGCTCCTTCAACTTCATGAAGAATTTCAAGTGACCATCCTTGTTTTTCAGCATATCTAGAATACATTCTAAATAAGTCACCTGCAAAGATATTAGCTTCGTCTCCTCCAGCTGCTCCTCTAATTTCCATGATGATATTTTTTTCATCATTAGGGTCTTTAGGTAATAGTAATAATTCTAATTCATGTTCTAATACTGGTAATCTTTTTTCAGCTGATTCTAGTTCTTCAGTTGCAAATTCTCTCATTTCAGGATCTTGCATTAATTCTTTAGCATCTTTTATTTCTTGTTCACAAGCTTTATATTCTTTATATTTAACTACTATTTCTTCTAAATCTTTTTGCTCTTTAGATAATACTCTTAATTTATTAAAATCCGCTAGAACTTCAGGTTTAGTTAATTCTTCAGTTAGTTCATCATATTTTTTTTGAATATTTTCTAATCTTTCGTTCATGTGTATTTCTCCTTACATTAAAAATAAAGCAAACGACTATTAGGCCATGTTTGCTTCATCTTCTTCATCATCAGATATAATGACCAAGTCTTTTAAGTCATCTTCTTCAACATCATCATCTTCATTATCATCATTATAGTTGTATGAGTCATCTTCTTCAGTGATGTCTAGATCGTCTTCACTTTCTTCGATTTCTTCTTCTTCATCATTATCCATAATAATATTTGCTTTGTATTTTTCTTTTAAGTCCCAATAACCTTTATCAAGCATAGTAAATCTTTGATCTCTAGAGATTAATTGAAAGAAATCAGCAATTCTATTTTCATATTCACTTTCATCTAAGTCTAATAATTTGCATATTTTCTTAAATAAATCAGGTAATTTCATTTTTTTATTTTCTTCTTCGAATATTTTATAAGCTATTTCATCATAACTCATTGATTCTAATTCTTCTTTAGATAAATCTTTTAATTTCATATTTATTCCTCCTAATTGTTTAATTTAATTTCTATTCTAGTTTTTTCTTCATCAGATTCTAGTTTATATTCTATAGTATAAATATTATCTTTAATGTCTATATTAATATATTCAATTAATATGTCAAAAGATATATTTTCTTGTTTTAAATTAAGTAAAGCATGTTCTTTTTTACTATCTAATATAAATATATATTCTGAAGTTTCTTTTTTAAGATATACATCCTTATTATCAACGATTAATTCAAACGTTGAATTGTCCACTTCGAACAATATTTTATCAATTTTTTTGAAATATGCAACACTATTTTTTAATAATTGTACATTATCTTGTTTATATAGTGTAAAATCCAGTAAATTTTTAATAGTAATCACCCTTTAAATTTTTACAAGTTTCATTATAGCATAGGATTATATAATTGACTACATAAAATAATATTTTTTTTACATATTAATAATGGTGGTTAATATGTCTTTATTAAAAAAGATAATTAAGATTAATATTATATTATTAATTATATTTATATTATTTATTATTTCTTTATATATTATTGCTTATTATAGTCCAGTATTAGACATTAAATCTTATGGACAATATTACTTATATGATGATAAAAATAATATAGTATACCAAGGTAGTAAAACTAATAAATGGGTTAGTTTAGATGATATATCACCTAATATGAAAAATGCTATAATATCTATTGAAGATAAGAATTTTTATAAACATAGGGGATTTGATTATTTAAGAATTATTAAAACATTATTTTTAAATGTTAAAAATAAAGAAATAGTAGGTGGAGCATCTACTATATCACAACAATATGTAAAGAATTTATATTTAGATTTTGATAAGACTTTAGAACGTAAATTAGAAGAAGCATGGTTAACACTAAAATTAGAGATGCATTTTTCAAAAGATGAGATATTAGAAGGGTATTTAAATACTATTAATTTTGGAGAGGGTAATTATGGTATAGAAAATGCCTCTAATTACTATTTTAATAAGAGTGCTAAGGATTTAACTATGGAAGAAGCTATTATGCTTGCAGGTATACCTAAAAGTCCTAATAATTATAATCCTGTATCTAATTATGATAATGCAATTAAAAGAAGTAAGGTTGTTATTAACTCAATGGTTAATAACAACTATATTTCTTTAGAAGATGGTAATAATTTATTTAAAAATAATATAGAAATATATGGTAAAAAAGATAATGGAGAATTATCAAATATAATGTATTATCAAGATGCTGTTAAACAAGAGTTAAAAAATATTAAAAGTGTACCCAAGACTTTAGTTGATACTGGTGGAATTAGGGTATATACATCTTTAAATATTGATTTACAAAAAAAATTAGAAGAATCTGTAAATAAATATATTGAAGGAGATATGCAAGCTAGTAGTATTATTATTAATCCTAATAATGGTAATATAATGGCATTAATAGGTGGTGTTAATTACTCTAAGAGTCAATATAATAGGGTATTATCATCTAAAAGACAAGTTGGTTCTACTATGAAACCACTTTTATATTATGCTGCATTAGAAAATGGAATGACAGGAGCATCTACTTTTAAATCTGAAGAAACAACATTTACTTTTGCTAATAGTACTTATAGTCCATCTAATTATAATAATAAATATGCTAATAAAGATATAACTATGGCTGCTGCTATTTCATATTCAGATAATATATATGCAGTTAAAACACATTTATTTTTAGGGGAAGATACATTAGTTAAAACAGCTAAAAGAATGGGTATAGAAACTAAATTAGAAGAAATAGCATCATTACCACTTGGTACTATTGAATTATCTATGATTGATTTTGCTAATGCTTATACTACTTTAGCTAGTAATGGTATGAAAAGAGATTTATCATTTATAACTAAAGTAGAGGATTTAAATGGTAATATTTTATACGAAAAGAAATATGTAGATAATCAAGTATTAAATAGTAGTTATACTTATATATTAAATGAATTATTAACATCCACTTATAATAGTGCATTTAAGGATTATAATACTCCAACTATTATATCTTTAGCATCTAAGATTAGTAGAAAATATGCGATGAAAACTGGTTCTACTCAAAGTGATTGTTGGATGATAGGTTATAATCCTAATATACTGATGATGGTATGGAATGGATATGATGATAATAGGGAAGTAAAAGCAAGTGATGGTAATATAGCTAAGAATATTTGGGTTAATACTGTAGAATCTTATGATATTGATAATAAAGAATGGTATGAAACTCCTAATAATGTAGTAGGGTTATTATTAGATTCTATTACTGGAGAAAAGGTTAGTGATAAGAATAAAGGATATGTATATTATTTTATTAAAGGATCAGAAGATATATTAGAATAAAAAAAATAGTCTTAAAGACTATTTTTCTATTTGAATTATTATTTGATGTTTGTTTTCTAAATCTGATTCATCCATAGAAACATTAACACCTTGTGATTTTAATGAATCAATTAATTCTTTTATTTTATTAACTGCATCATCACTTGGATTTGTTGGAACACTACTTGGAGCTTCAATATTATCAACAAAATCCATTGGGTTTATTAATTGATCTTCTATTTTTTCTTCTTCAATAGTTTGTTGTTGTGCAACTTCCTTTATTGGTTGGAAAAATTTATTATTTGGATTTAATTCATTCATGATTGTAGATTCATTATCTATTAATTCAACATCATTTGAAGATGGTTCTTCAACTTTAGTTTCACTTGGAGTACCAACATCAAATATTTCAATGTTACTATCAACAGGTTGTTCTGGAGCAGCAGGAGTATTATCAATGTTAAATACTCCTTCAGATGCAAATGGAGATAAGTTATCAAGTGAAGCAGGTACGTCTTCTAATTGATTAAAGAATTTATTACTTTCTTGTGGTACTTCATTAGCTTCTGGAGTATTTAATATATTTGCAAATGGATCTAATACTTCTTCTTGTTTAGGTGCATCAACTGCAGGACTTGCTTCTTGAACAGTAGTTTGTTCTGCTGGTTTTTGGGCATCTAAATTAAATGGATTAATCATATTATCTACAGCTGGAGCTGGATTGCTTTGAACATCTAAAGTTTCTACTGGAGTATCAGTAGGTTGATTTACTTGATTTGTTGGTAAATTATCACTATATTCTGTCATTGTATCCTCCGATACTAGTAGATTTGCTATATTTTTAGGTTTATTATTATTAATGTCTACGGCATTATTTTTAACATCTTCAATGTTTGGTGTTAGATCAACTAATGGAATATCTCCTGTTGGATCTGATTCACCTTGGAATTCTTTTAATTTTTTATCTAAATCTCTGACTGTAATTCTTTCTGCTATGATTTTATTTAACCATGTTACTTGATCTGCTTTATTTGGTAAAGTTAGTAATGCTCTTGCATGACGTTCTGATATCTTACCATCTAGTAAAGCCTGTTGTACTTGATTATCTAAATTTAATAATCTTAATTTATTTGAAATAGCAGATTGAGATAATCCCATTTTCTTTGCTAATTGTTCTTGAGTTAAATAACCTTTATCTAAAAGATTCTTATAACTTCTAGCTTCTTCAATAGGAGTTAAATCTTTTCTTTGAATATTTTCTACTAAAGCTACTTCGGCAGATGAATTATCATCAATATTAGAAATTACTGCAGGAACTGTTGTTAAACCAGCTAAAGTTGCAGCTTTATATCTTCTTTCACCAGCAATTATTTCAAATTTCTTTCCTAGTTTTCTTAATACTAATGGTTGAATTATTCCATGTTCTTTAATTGATGAAGCTAATTCATTTAATGCTTTTTCATCAAATGCGATTCTTGGTTGGAATCTATTTGGAATAATATCATCCAAGTTTACTTGAATTACTTGACCTTCTAAGTTCATAATAACAGCCCCTTTATTATTTTCATTCTATATATAATAATACATTATATTGCCATTTTTTTCAATAAAAAAAGATATCATTTTAGATATCTTGTTTTTTACTAGCATTTTTTAATAATCTAATATTTTTAATGGTAGTTATTTTTTCATGTTGTTTTGGATGTTTGTTGTTATATATATATAAAACTATTCCTTTTTTTAGTTTGTTTAGTAATCTTTGTTTTTCAATATCATCTACATTATCTAACGTAACGTCACTAATATCTAATTCTTCATATCCCATTTCGATTAGGTTCTCATTCATTGATTCAAATGTATGATCTAAAAGAGATGGCATATTAAGTTCTTTTGAAATGTATTTTAAACATGTATCAATGCTTATATCAATATATTGTTCACAGAAAGCTTCTATTATTTCATATACTTCTTCTTCGATTTCAGTTTCTTCTTCTTTCCATTCAATCATTATTTTATTTAATTCATTTATCTTATTAAATAATAATTCTTGATGGAATTCAGCATAGTCTGCTAAATCTTCATCTGTTCCTCTAATTAAGTTTATTATATATTGTATAACTCCAATATTTTCAATATAACTTGAATGAGAATATCTAGACTTAACGTAGTATTCTAAATTATCTAAACTTTCAAATAATTCATCTATCATATGTTTAGCCATATATTTTTTAAATGGTTCATTATATGGATGTAGAGTTTGAATTATTCTAAAGCAAAAATTCATATCTATATTTTCTTTTTTTAATTGTTTAATTATAAAATCTTTTAATACATAATATCCACTGTTTAAATATATTCCTGTTAATCTATATTCATCTATATATCTATCATTATTAATTTCTTGTGCTTTTAAAGCAATATTTAATATATCTATTGTATATTTACCAGTGTTATTTAATATAAATTCATTAGATAATTTTATACATAATAGTTTATCATTTTTAAAAATATCCATTAATGCATATACAAAATCTGAATCTTTAAATAATTCTTTGTCACAAAATTTAATCATTTTTTTATCTTTAGTTAGTCTTAATACATCTAACATAAAATTAGCGTTTTTTTCATATACTTCTGGATCATACTTTAGTTCATTGCCGTTGATATATTTTAAAACGTCTTCACTGTTGTATTTCATCACTTAATCCCCCAAAACGCCCTTATTGTAATCAATAAATAATATAATGTCAATAAAAAAAGACTATTATATAGCCTTTTTAATTATAATATCGTATTTTCTTGGATACTTAATATCTGTTTTATTAATTTTATCATATACAATAATAGTTCTTTTAGAGTTTTCTTTTAAAAGTTCAAATTCCTGAATTGATGACAATTTAGCTCCAAGTTTTTCATGAGTATTACCAGCTTCTTTTAGTTCTTCACTTGCATTAGCTTTCATTGCAATAAAGTTACCATTTATTTTTACATAAGGAATTGATAGTTCAAGTAATACTCTTAAATTAGCCATAGCACGTGATGTAACTACATCAAAGAATTCTCTTTTTTCTTTGATATATTCTTCACTTCTTGCTTGTATAGCATTAATATTTATATTTAATTTTTCACTTAATTGTTTTAAAAATGTTATTTTTTTATTATTTGAATCAAGTAATGTTACCTCTAGATTAGGATAAACTATTTTTAGTACAAATCCTGGAAAACCTGCCCCAGTACCAATATCTAATAGAGTATTTTTATTTGATAAATCAATATATTTAACTATAGTTAGAGAGTCATAAAAATGTTTTAAATAGATATCATTTTCATCTATTATTCTAGTTAAATTAGTATGTTTATTATATTCAATTAGAAAATCTTTATAGATTTCTAATTGTTCTTTTTGTTTATCAGTTAAGTTAATACCTAATTTTTTAAGTTCAAGATATAATTCTTCTTTAGTCATTATTAGGATATTCCTTTCTTAAATATACTGAAAGAATAGATATATCTGCTGGATTAACACCACTTATTCTTATTGCTTGAGCAATAGTTTCTGGTCTTACTTCTTTTAGTTTTTGTCTTGCTTCACTAGCAATATTTTTAATATCATCATAATTAATATCAGATGGTATTTTTTTCTTTTCTAGTTTTAACATCTTTTCTGCTTCTTTTAGAGCTTTATTAATATAACCTTCATATTTTAATTGAATAGATACTTGTTCTTTTATTTCATCAGTAAATGGAATATCTATTAAAGATGATAAGAATTCAATTGTAATTTCAGGTCTTTTTAATAATTGTTCTAAACTTAATGTTGCAGTTGGAACTTCAATATTATTATTAATAAATTGTTCTTTAACTTCAGGTGTTATTTTTAGTTTATTAACTTTTAAGAATTCTTTTAATTCATCTATTTTTTGTTCTTTGATGTTTAGTTTTTCTAATCTTTCATCATCAATCATACCTACAGATGCACCAATTCTTCTTAATCTTAGGTCTGCATTATCACTTCTTAAGATTAATCTAAATTCAGCACGTGAAGTTAATAATCTATATGGATCTCTGATTCCTTTAGTAATTAAATCATCAATTAAAACACCAATATATGCATCACTTCTTTTTAATACTAATGGTTCTTTTCCTTCAAGTTTAAGAGTAGCGTTAATACCTGCCATTAGACCTTGACATGCAGCTTCTTCATAACCTGATGTACCGTTTATTTGTCCTGCTGTAAATAAGTTTTCTAATATCTTTGTTTCTAGAGAAAACTTTAATTGAGTAGGGTAGATTGCATCGTATTCAATAGCATAACCATATTTTAATATCTTGGCATTTTCTAAACCTGCTAAAGAATGAACCATTTGTTCTTGTATTTCTGGTGGCATAGATGTTGAAAAACCTTGTAAATACATATCATCATAATATCTAGATTCAGGTTCAATAAATAATTGATGTCTTTCTTTATCTTTAAATCTATTAACCTTATCTTCGATAGATGGACAATATCTAGGTCCTATACCAAGTTTTCCTTCAATAGCACCATACATAGATGACTTATTTAAATTATCCATGATTATTTTATGAGTACGCTCATTAGTATAAGTTAAATAACATGGTAATTGTTCTTCAATTTTATATTGAGGTTCTAAATCAAATGAGAAAGTTAAGTATTTATCATCACCTTTTTCAATCTTTAATTTAGAATAATCAATAGAATCTTTAGCTATTCTTTGAGGAGTACCTGTTTTTAATCTAATTATATTAAATCCATAGTCTCTTAATTTATCTGATAGGTGATTTGAAGGACGTTCACCATGTGGTCCTTTTCTTGTTCTAGTTTCACCAACTAAAATATCAGCTTTTAAGTAAGTACCAGTTGTTAAAATAACTATATTTGAAGTTATTTTAGTTCCATCTTCTAAAATAATACCTTTTACTTTATTATCTTCAACTATTAAATCTTCTACCATTCCCTCTTGAATAGTTAAACTATCTAATGAATTAAGAGTATTAAGCATTTCTTTTGGATAAGTAATCTTATCTCCTTGGGCTCTTAGAGATTGTACTGCTACACCTTTAGCAGAGTTTAGCATCTTTATTTGACAATGAGTTTTATCAGCTACTTTACCCATGATACCACCTAAAGCATCTATTTCCCTAACAACTATACCTTTAGCTGATCCTCCAATGTGTGGATTACATGGCATATCTGCTATATTTTTTATGTTTGATGTCATTAATAGTGTTTTATGTCCTTTATATGCACTAGCATAAGCTGCTTCACATCCGGCATGTCCACCACCAACAACTATAATTTCATAATCCATTATTTTCACCTACTTTCCAAGACAGAAACGTTTAAACATTTCATCCAGTAATTCATCTTCATAAGATGTACCATTTATTTGACCTAATTTTTCCCATATATTTCTTATATCTATTTCAATCATATCAATTGTTTCACCGTTATTTATTCCTTCTTTAACATCTTTAACATCGTTTAAACATTGTTCTAGAAGTCCAATTGATCTTGAATTAGATAAATAAGTAGGGTCTTTAGTTTCTATTTCTTTAATATTAAATAAATCAATAATCTTATTTTTTAATTCATCAATACCTTGATGATTTTTAATACTTGTTCTAACAATATAATCTTTATTAATATTTAAGTTAGTTAGATCTAATTTATCTTCTAAATCAGTTTTATTAATAATAATTATATAGTTTTTATTTTCTAATTTATTTAATAATGCTTTAATATCATCAGTTAATTCTTCATTATTGTTTAACATAAACAATACAAGGTCTGATTCTTCCATCATTTTAATTGATTTTTCTACACCAATTGATTCTACTATGTCATTAGTTTCTCTAATACCAGCAGTATCAATTATATTTAGTAAGATACCATTTATATTAATTTGACCTTCAACTATATCTCTTGTTGTACCTGCTATTTCAGTAACAATAGCTTTATCTTCTTCTAATAGTTCATTTAAAAGAGATGATTTACCTACATTTGGTTTACCTATAATAGATGTTTTAATACCATCTTTAATTAATTTACCATTTTTAGATTCTTTTAATATTTTAGTTATTTTTTCTTCTAAATTATTAATTTTAGGGATCATTATTTCATTAGTAATAATATCTACATCATCATATTCAGGATAATCTATATTAACATTAATATTAGATATAATTTGAATCATATCATCTCTTAGTGAATTAATAAGATTAGATACTTTACCATTTAATTGATTATTTGCAAGTTCATTTTGGATATCAGTTTGAGCATTAATTTTATCCATTACTGCTTCAGCTTCGATTAAATCTATTCTTCCATTTAAAAATGCACGTTTAGTAAATTCACCACGTTCAGCCATGCGACAACCATTTTTAATTAATAGTTGTAATACTTTATTAGTTGGTGCAATACCACCATGTGTATTTATTTCCACAACATCTTCCATAGTATATGTTTTAGGTGCTTTCATAACAGACACTAAAACTTCGTCGATAACTTTATCATTATCCACAATGTGTCCATAATTTATGGTATGAGATTCTACTTTAGTTAAATCTTTTCCTTTAAAGATAGAATTAACTTTTTCAATAGCATCTTCACCACTAACTCTAATAATTGATATAGCTCCATTACCTACAGATGTTGCAATAGCGCAAATTGTGTCGTTCATGTATCTCACATCCCTTTTTTAACGCGTATATTATACAATAAAACATAAAAAAAAGAAAGATTTAATCTTCCTTAATTTTAATAACTATATGTCTATTAGGTTCTTCACCTTCAGATGTGCTAGTTAAATTATCAAATTTAGCTAATACATTATGTGCTATTCTTCTTTCATAAGAATTCATATCATCCATTTTAATTGGTTGTTTAGTTCTTAATACTTCTTTAGCTAACTTTCTAGTTAAGAATTCTAAATTTTTAATTTTCTTTTCTTTATAATTTTCAACATCTAATAATATATAAGGATAAGCACCTACTAATTGATAAATATGTTGTCTAATTACAGTTTGTAATGCTTTTAAAGTTTTACCATCTCTACCAATTAAGATATTATTTTTATCAGAATACATTTTAATGTTAATTTGTTGTTCTCTGATTTTTGTTTCAAAATTAGCTTCAATAGTCATATTTGTTAATAATTCACTTAAGTAATTTTTAATTTCTTCAGCTATATCAGTTAATTTAAATACTTTAACTTCATATTCTTCTTTAGTTTTAAATAAACCTGATTTAGTAGATTTAACACTTACTAAACATTCATTTTCATTTAATCCTAATTTTTCAAATGCTTCACTTTTAACTTCTTCTAAATTTTTTCCTGTAAAAACTTCTGCTTTCATATTTACTTCCTCTTTTCAATGGATTTTTTAACTATTATATTTTGTATTATAGCAAATACATTATTAACAATCCAGTATAATGCAATTGCTGTTGGTAATGAAAGTGATGCAACACTAATCATTACTAACATAAATGTCATCATAAATTTCATTTGATCTGCTTGTCCACCTTGATTTTGTGACATTGTAAATTTAAATGTAATAAATGTTGATAATATAATAATTGCTATTAAAGCTATATATATATAATTACCTTTTGATAATCCAACTAATGGAGTCATACCTAAGTTCATTCCAAATAATTTATCTTCAAATATAGCTGGTACTCTATTGATTGCTTCTAAGAAAGCAAAGAATAAAGGTAATTGTATAAATGCTGTTAAGCATCCACTTACAGGATTTATATCATATTTTTTATAAACCATCATCATTTCTTGTGATTTAGCCATCATTGATGCTTGATCAGTTTTGTTTCCATATTTCTTTTCAATCTTAGCCATTTCTGGTTGGGCTTTCTTCATATTTTCTGATTGAGCCATACTCTTTTTAGAAATTGGAATCATTAATGCTCTAATTAATAAAGACATTAACATAACTGATAAACCATAGTTTGTAATTAATTCTCCTAGTTTTAGTATTAACCAAGCAATTGGTTTAACAAGAAGTGTTTCCCATAAACCTTTATAAGCTGTTTTAGTAGGAGTATATTCTTTACATTCTACTAAGTCATCTAATTTAACTTCCATTGAAGATTCATGTTCTTTATAGAAATTATATAAATCTTCAGTTACAGGCTTACATAAGATATTAGATGCTAATGTTTGACCTGTTGCTTCATATACAACACTCTTATTATCTTCTTTAATATACTTAGTACAAGAAGTTGTTAATGCTACCATAAGAATAAGTACAAGTACTTTGAATTTTTTGTTCATATTAATTAAGCTCCTTTAATAAGTTTTCAAAACTATCCTTTAAATCATTATATTTAGATAAAGATGAGTTCTTCTTAATCATTATAATATAATCCATATTATTTTTAAATGATTTTTTATTAATATCAATTATATTCCTTGTTATTCTTTTATAATAATTTCTTATGTGTGCTTTTCCAAATTTTGTTGATATAGCAATACCAAATCTAGGATAATTAAATTCTGAATTTCTATAATATATAACAAAATTATTATTCTTTATATAATTAGAGTTATTAATTATATCATTAAATTCTTTGTGTTCTTTAACTACTTCATATTTCTTCATAAAATTATCCCCTTTAGAAAAAATCCACAGACTTGTGGATTATTTACATAATTTTTTACGACCTTTAGCTCTTCTTCTATTTAAAATATTAGTTTCTTTTCTTGCAAAAAAACCATGTTTCTTAGCCATTTTTCTATTGTTTGGTTGATAAGTTCTTTTCATAATTGCACCTCCACATCTAAAAGTTTTGCAAGGGTATTGTACTATAATATATGGATAAAAGTCAAGTTTTATAGGTTAAAAAGTTATATTCACATTATTATTAACAAGATATTCACAATTTATATACTATAAAATAGGTATATTGTTAATAAAGTGTGGATTATGTTAATAAGTATATTCACATGTTAATTTATTGTTTATAAAAAATTTGTGAATAGTGTTGATAAATTCATTTTTTTACGATATTATAGGTGTTAATTTGTGAATATTGTTGTGTATAACCTGTGAATAAGTTAATTTTGAAAATCTTGTGTTTTAAAAAATTAATTTATGATTTATAATTGAGTTGTAGACGGTATTTTATAGGGTGGTGATGATTTTGGTAGCGATCGATATATGGTCGAAATTTCAGTCTATTTTAGAAGAAAAGTCAAGTCCAGTTACATTTAATACTTGGATTAAACCTTTAGAATTATATAAATTAGATCAAGAAAATAATAAAATCATCATTAAAGTACCAATGCTTACTCATAAAGCAATACTTTCTAAAGAAGAATGGTATAACACTTTAGTAGATGCTTTATTTGAGATTACTGGTATTACTTATGAGATACAATTACTTTTAGAAGAAGAGATTCAAGATCTAGTTAATAATGAAGAAAAGGTTGTTAATAATGTAGAAGTTAATAACAATCCTATTAATAATGTAGTTAATGAGGAAAGAAAGTTTGATACTAATTTAAAGAAAGATTTAACTTTTGATAACTATGTTATTGGTGATACTAATAAGTTTGCTAAGACAACTGCTATGGCAGTAGCACAACAACCAGGTAAAATATATAATCCATTATTTATATTTGGTAAATGTGGTGTTGGTAAAACCCATCTTATGCACGCTATTGGTAATTATATTAATGATAATTCTAATTTAAGGGTTTTATATACTACTTCTGCAGCATTTAGAGATGATTTTATTAATATAACAAGTGGTAGTAAAGAAGAAGTATTTAATAAGTCTAAGGATTTTAGAAGTAAATATTGGGATATTGATGTATTAATTATTGATGATATTCAATTCCTAGTAGGAGCTGAGAAGACTCAACAAGAATTCTTTCAAATATTTGAAGAGTTCTATAATAAAGGTAAACAAATAGTTATTAGTTCAGATACTTCACCTAAAGATTTAAATAAATTAGAAGAAAGATTAAAGAGTAGATTAACTTATTCACTACCTGTTGATATCTTTCCACCAGATTTTGATCTTAAGGTAAGAATATTAAAAGAAAAGTTAAAGAGTTATTCAATATCTAAGATTATTACTGAAGATGCTATTGATTATATTGCTAATTTATATGATGGTGATATTAGACCATTAATAGGAGCAATTACCAGAGTTGAGGCTTATACAGCAATGTATGTACCTGAAAAGATTGATCTAAAGTTTGTAGCTGAAGCTTTAGGTGGAGATTTAACTGCTAATATATATTCAAATAATTCTATTTCTACTATTCAAAGGGCTGTAGCTGATTATTATGAAATAACAGTAGAAGCTATGAAGAGTAAGAAAAGAAGTAATCCTATTGCATATCCTAGAATGTTAGGTATGTATTTATGTAGAATGTTAACAGAAGAATCCACTACTAGAATAGGTTTAGAATTTGGTAATAGAGACCATTCAACAGTTATTCATGCATATGATAAAATAACTGAAGATTTAAAAGAAAATAAAGAATTACAAAATATTATTAACGAAATAAAAAGTAAATTGTAGATAACTTGTTAATAAAAAATTAGTTATAAACATATATAAATCCTTATATTATAGGATAAAAACAAGTTATACACATTATTAACTGTATTATTATAATTATTATTTTATTTAATATAAAAAGAAAGAAGGAAAAAAAATGAAATTTACAATCGATAAAAATTTAATATTAGAAAATATAGTAAATGTATGTAGAGCTATATCTTCTAAAAATATTATACCTATATTAAATGGTATTAAATTAGAATTAAATGAAGATGGTTTATTATTAACAGCTAGTGATAGTGACTTATTAATTAAATCATTAATTAAAAAAGAAGATATTGATAGTGTTGATAGTTTTGGTAATATTGTAGTATCTAGTGATAGATTAATAGATATTATTAGAAATATGCCTGAAGATAAAATTGAATTTGAAGTATTAGAAGGATTAAAGATTAATATTTCATCTGGTAATAGTAAATATAATTTAAATTGTTATGATCCTAGTGAATATCCTAATGTTAAGATAGAAGAAAATAAGAATCCTATTGTTATTAAGAGTGATGTATTTAAAACTATTATTTCTCAAACAGTATTTGCTATATCTACACAAGAATTAAGACCATTATTAACTGGTATTAATATTAAGATAATAGGTGATATATTAGAATGTATTGCTACTGATTCATATAGATTAGCTAAGAAGACTATTAAGTTAGATAATGCTGTAAGTGAAGATATAAATATAGTTGTACCTGGTAAGAATGTATTAGAATTAGATAAGATATTAACAGATGATGAAGATTTAACTATTCACATATTTAATAACAAGATTATATTTAATTATAAGAATATTACATTCCAAAGTAATCTATTAGCAGGAACTTATCCAAATACTACTAATTTAATACCTAGTGAATTTAATATTATGTTAAATACTAATTTAAAAGATTATAATAGTGCAGTAGTTAGAGCAGCATTATTAACTAATAGTAGAGATAAAAATATTATTAAGATGCATTTAGCTAATAATTCACTTAATATTTCGTCTATTGCTGAACAAGGATCATCTAATGAACAATTAAATGTAGTAAGTAATACTAATGAAGAATTTGATATTTCATTTAGTGCTAGATATATGTTAGAAGCATTAAAGACATTTAAAGATGAAGAAATATTAATATTATTAAATGGTGATACTAAACCTATAGTTATTAAATCAACTGAAGATGAATCATTAATTCAATTAATATTACCAATTAAAACATATTAAAATTAAGCAAATTTAAATATTTGCTTTTTTTTGTGAATAAATTTATAGTTATCGACAAATTTTGATAAATTTCGACATAAATATTTGATATTTTAGAGACATTTTAAATGAAAGGGGGCGAATTTGATGGAATCATATGAAATAAATAGTGATACTTTAGCTATTATTCCTAAAAATGAGAATGAATCTATAGTATATGAAAGTGATAATAAGTATGTAGTTAAAGAAAGTGTAGATAAGATAATGGAAGATAGTTGTTTATACTTTGGTAGTAATTTTGAGGGTAGAAAAGCAAGTTCTGCAAGAATATTAAATTTAACTCATAAATTACCTATTTTAGTAGAAGAATCTAATTCAATTATTTTCTTTCCAACTGCATCACCTAGACTTGCTTCTTGTTCTTGGATTTCACTTAATAATATTGATCATTATGAAAAGCATAATGAAGGTTCAAAATTGGTATTTAAAGACGGTCAAATCGTTGTTTTACCTATCTCATATGGTATGTTAGATAACCAAGTTTTACGTTCATCTAGATTACAATATTTATTAACTACCAGAAAAGGTGAAAAAATGGGCAAAAAATCAAAAAAATAGTAAAAAAATAGTCTATTTTGTGTTATAATTGTAATAGGTATAGGAGTATTATTATACCTATTATTTTGATTATTTGACTTAAAAGAGGACAATTTATGCAATTAGTAGATTTGAAATTGGTAAATTTTAGAAATTATGATTCAATTAATCTTAAATTTTCTAAAAATAATATTATTTATGGTAAAAATGGAATGGGTAAAACTAACTTAATTGAGGCTATTTATGTGTTAGCTTTAACTAAGTCTTTTAGAAGTAATAATGAAAAGATATTACTTAAAGATAATAGTGATTATACTAAAATAGTTGGTACTGTTAAAGATGAAATAAATAATAATTATCAAATAAATATTACTAAGTCTGGTAAATTGGTTAAAGTAGATAATAATAACTATAAAAAAATAAGTGATTATATATCTAAAATTAAGATTGTTCTTTTTAATCCAAATGATTTACAAATAATAAAAGATTCTCCTAGTATTAGAAGAAAGTTGTTAAATGTTTCAATATCACAATTTGATAATCAATATCTTAAATATTTAAGTAATTATAATAAGATATTAAAACAACGTAATTCATACCTTAAAACACTTTATATTAACTCTAATATGTCTAAAGACTATCTAGATGTATTAACTGATCAATTAATTGATTTAGGGCTTAAAATACATGAATACAGGGTTAATTATATAAAGAGTATTAATAAGTATATTACTAAGATATATGAAGATATATGTAATATTAAAGATATATCTGTTGAATATATAAGTGATTATAATGAATTAGATATTGATAAGATTAAGAAAAAATATAAAGAGAATCAAGAAAAAGATATGTTATTTGGTATTACTAGATTTGGTGTACATCATGATGATATATATTTTAAATTTAAAAATAAAGATTTAAAAGAATATGGTAGTGAAGGACAACAAAAGAATGCTATTATAGCGTATAAATTAGCTGAAATAAGTGTATTTAAAGATAATATAGGTAAGTTACCAATATTAATATTAGATGATTTATTTAGTGAACTTGATGTTGAAAAGATTAATAATATATTAAGTATTATTGATGATGATATTCAAACATTTATTACTACAACTGAAATTGATAAGATTAATAATTCAATTATTAAGAATTCTAAAGTATTTCATGTGACTGATGGTAAAGTTGAGGAGGTTTAAAAATGAAAGAAAATAATTATGGAGATAATGCAATACAGGTATTAGAAGGATTAGAAGCTGTTAGAAAAAGACCTGGTATGTATATTGGTAATACAAATATTACTGGTTTACATCATTTAGTATGGGAAATTGTTGATAATGCTGTTGATGAAGCTTTAGCAGGTTATTGTGATGATATTGAAGTATCAGTTTTACCAGGTAATATAATTGAAGTTAAAGATGATGGTAGAGGTATGCCAACAGGTATTAATGCTAAGACTGGTTTATCCACAATTGAAACAATTTTTACTGTTTTACATGCTGGTGGTAAATTTGGTGGTGGCGGATATAAAGTATCCGGTGGTCTACATGGTGTAGGTGCATCTGTTGTTAACGCCTTATCAGATTTTTTAGAAGTAACAGTATATAGAGAAGGTAAGATTCATTTCCAAAGATTTGAAAATGGTGGACATCCAGTTGAACCAATGAAGATTATTGGTGATTGTGATGTTAACAGAACTGGTACTACAGTTAAATTTCATGCTGATCCTACTATTTTTGAAACAACTGTATATGAATGGAATATATTAGCTAAAAGATTACAAGAGATGGCTTTCTTAAATAAAGGTATTAGAATTACTTTATCAGATTTTAGAGAAGAACCAGCTAAAAAAATAGAATATCTATATAATGGTGGTATTATTGAATATGTTAATATGTTAAATAAAAATAATACTGTTATTCATGATGATGTTATTTATGTAGAAGGTAAAGAGGATGATATTGTTATTGAAGTTGCTTGTCAATATAACAACTCATATCAATCTCAAATCTATTCATTTACTAACAATATTCATACTACTGAAGGTGGAACACACGAGGATGGTGTTAAACAAGCTTTAACTAGAATTATTAACAGTTATGGTAAACAAGCTAAGATATTAAAAGATAGTGATGATTCTTTAACTGGTGATGATGTTAGAGAAGGTTTAACAATGATTGTATCTTGTAAACATCCTAATCCACAATTTGAAGGTCAAACTAAGACTAAATTAGGTAATAGTGAAGTTAGAAAGATAGCTTCTGATATATTTGCTAAAGGATTTGAAAGATTTTTAATGGAAAATCCTGATCAAGCTAAAGTTATAGTAGAAAAATCTATTTTAGCATCTAATGCTAGAATTGCTGCTAAAAAAGCTAGAGAATTAACTAGAAGAAAAACTGATTTAGATGTTACTAACTTCTATGGTAAGTTAAGTGATTGTAAGAGTAAAGATCCTAAAGAATGTGAAATATTCTTAGTCGAGGGTGATAGTGCCGGTGGTTCTGCTAAAAAAGGTAGAGATTCAATGACTCAAGCTATTCTTCCACTTAGAGGTAAAATATTAAATGTTGAAAAAGCTAGATTAGATAAAGCATTATCTAATGAAGAAATTAGAACTATTATTACTGCTTTTGGTACTGGTATTGGTGATGATTTTGATCTTTCTAAGTTAAGATATGACAAAATTGTTATTATGACTGATGCCGATGTTGATGGTAGTCATATTCGTGTACTTTTATTAACATTATTCTATAGATTCTTTAGACCTATAGTTGAAGCAGGACATGTATATGCTGCTCAACCACCATTATTTAGTATTAAATATGGTAAAAATGTTACTTATGCACTAGATGAAGCTGAATTAAAAAATAAATTAGCTGAGATTCCTGGTAATGTTAAACCTATTATTGGTCGTATGAAAGGTTTAGGAGAAATGGATGCAGAAGAATTATTTGATACAACAATGGATATAAATAAACGTGTACTTAGAAAAATAACAGTTGAGGATGCTATGGCTGCAGATGAGATATTCACAACTTTAATGGGTGAAGAAGTAGAACCTAGACGTAAGTTTATTGAAGAACATGCAGAATATGCAAACTTAGATATATAGGAGGTGAGGTAGTATATGGATAATTTAATGGAAAATAATATTGTTGATGAGGTTAGTAAATCATTTACTGACTATGCTGCCTCAGTTATTACTTCTCGTGCTATTCCTGATTTAAGAGATGGTTTAAAACCAGTTCATAGACGTATTTTATATGGTATGTGGGAAGAAGGACATACTTCTGATAAGATTCATGTTAAGAGTGCAAGAATCGTCGGAGATGTTATGGGTAAATACCATCCACATGGTGATTCATCTATTTATGAAGCTATGGTTAGAATGGCACAAGATTTCTCTTATCGTTGTCCTTTAGTTGATGGACATG
>CAMOFW010000001.1 GCA_946613765.1 uncultured Mycoplasmatota bacterium | reverse complement strand
CTTTTAAAGCTATCTTACTATTCTTATCAATTTCTTCTGTTTCAACAACCTTTTGAGGTTCTTCTTCAGTATCCCTAAATATAGGTTTATTACCAACGATATCCTTTTTATCTTCTTCTTTATCACTTTCAACCTTATCATCATCAGTAGGTTGTTCTATTTCTTTATCTTCTTCACTATCTAAACCAATAGTAACGTTTTTAATATTAGTATTAGAATTATCTAAATCTTTATCTTTAGCCATCATATCATCAATAATTGCATGAATATCTTCATCGGTGATATCTTCATCTTCTTTATAATCATCAATAGTTTCTTGATTAGATTTAGTAGATAACTTACGTTCTAATTCTTTAATGTATTCTTCTCTTTCGTCATTTAATTTTCTTAAATTTTCATTTTCTTTAAGTAAATTCTCTAATTGTTCATTAGATTGTAGAATACTTTCATGGCTTTGACTTGATTTAGCCATTTCTTTATCATATACAGCATCATATTCTGCTCTAGTTTCACTATTAGATAAAACTTTTACAGCTTCCATAATAGCTAAGAAGTATTGATATTTCTCTTTTTCACTTACTTTCTCCATATTAGCATTGCTTCTTGAAATATCACCAGCAAACATAATTGCACTATTACCTTTTCTAATAATTTCTTCAGTAGATGCATCTTTATTTACACCTATCATTTCATAATAATTGATAAAAATACCTTTATCATCATAATATTTTTCCATATTCCTTTACCCCCTATACCGAATGAATGTTTTCATCCGTTTTTATTGGTTCTATATACTATCACTTGTCTATAAAAATGTCAAGTATAACTTGGATTGACATTTCTGCCAATTTTATGCTAAAATTAGGGCATAAATGGGGTAGCTTATTGGTTTCGACAAGCTAGTCTTATGATAGATGTTTGCAAGTAGTCCGATATGACTTAAAACTATCAAATTAAAATTAAATGACAAAAATGAAAGCTCATTTGGAGCATTCACTCCTGTATTTGCCTAATTAAAGGTTGGGAGTTCTCTATCTTAGGTTCACCTATAGCTTAAGAATAGGGATCATATTTATAGGTTATATATTATAATTGATTAGGTTATAATACGAATCTTACTAATCTTAGTTAAAGAGTAGGTGCGTGATAGCCGGCGCTTTAATGAAATAACAATTATCACTAAACTTGTAGATGATGTCTAATCATATAGTTTGGACAGGAGTTCGATTCTCCTCTACTCCACCAAATTAAAAATAAGGACAAGAAATTGTCTTTTTTTATTTCCTATAAATACCATTATTATTAATATTAATCAGTTCATAATATAATTAGGAGGTATATTATGACACAAAAGGAATTACTTTATTTAGAGGATGCATATAAACATGAAAAAAATATAATTGACATTTATAATAATATAGAAATGGAAGTTGTAGAAGATTTTATGACAAAAGAATTAAAACATCACGAATCAATGAAAAATAAAATCAAAAAACTATTGGAGATGAAAGCTAATGACTAAAGAATTACTATTAGAAAACTATCTTCTTTTAATCAAAAGCACAATAGAAGTATACGTGCATGGAACAATAGAATCATCAAATAAAGATGTAAAAGAGTTGTTACATGAAGGATTAAATGAAATGTTAAAACATCAAGAAAATGCGTATAACGAATTAGTTAATAACAACTATTATATAGTTGATAACATTAATTCTAGTGCTATAAATAAAGTAATAAATAAATTAAACAAGGACTAATCCTTGTTTTTGATTTGATTTTTTTTAAAATTGGAGTATAATATCTATTCAATAAAGAAGGGGATATTATGATTACAAGTGAACCAAAATTTAGAAACTATATTATAATAACAGATAAAGGACCAATATTTACAAGAAGAGAATTTGAAGTAGTTAATGGCATAGAATTTCCTAAAAAAATGGTTGAAATATTTACTCAAATGCCATGTGAAGAATACTTTAATTATCTAATGTTTGATAATGGTAAAAAGTATGTTAGATTTGGTGATTTACAAGAAATAGATGGAGATTTAGTTACTGTAAATAAAAAAATTACAGAACTAACATTATTACAATTAAGAATAGCAATTGATGGTTATTTAAAAGAAGGAATAAATGTAGCGGAACAAACAAAAAAAATTATCGAATGTGGTCTATCTAGAAATGAAGTGGATGAATTATTACGAAAAGAACATGATCGCATAGTACAAAATGAAAAGAAATTTGAAGAAGAAGAAGATTCACAAATAAGTGATAATCAATTACATACATTCTTTAGTGTATTTGGTGACTTGTTTCAAGAATCAAATAACAGACCAAGATAAAAACACTCTAACGAGTGTTTTTTACATAACTATCATCTAATAATTTATTAGTTTCAACATTTACACTAATTAATTTCACTTCATCATCAATAACCCTATAAATATATACACCACCATCATCTTTATTTGGTACATATCGCATTACATTGCATACGTAATTAGAATCTCCTCTTTTACATGCAGATGAATAAGGTAAGAAACTTGTATCAGTAGGATTATCTAACACTTCTCTAGTAGTTTTACCTGTACCTGCTTCCATAGCAGCCATTACTTTATAGAAATTACCATGACCTTTATTATAGTATTCTAAAATTGCCGGTACATTCTCTGTATCTAATACATCAGCAGCAAAACTTAATAATATAGCTGCAACTTCTATATTCTTATTAGGATCTTTTAAATCATTTTCAGTAATAACTCTATCTACGTTACTATAAGCATTAGTATCATTACTTAAAACCACACTAATACGTTTATTATTTTCAAAATCATAAACTTTTACTATTTGACCTTTCCAAGAAGAAAAATCAATTTGAGTTTTATTATCACCTTTACCATGAGATTCTTGAGTATATAATCCACTTAAAACGGATGGTGATATACCATATTTATTACCATATTTAATAAAGGCATCTTTATATTCACTTTGAATTTGAATAACTTCTTCATCCATAGAATGATCCTCTACATCTAATGATATTGTAGGTATTACTTCTTCAACAACTTCTTCAGCTACTTCTTCTTCAATCTTAGGTTCTTCTTGAATAGTTTCTTCACCAACATTATTTTCTTCTTTAATAGCTATTTGATTATCTATTTGTTCAAATTCGATACCTTCACTATATTTATTACTTAAATCCTCTTCTTTTAAATAAGTAGTAGCTAACATACTAGCCATAACAATAGGTGCAACAACAACACCAACTTTACCAACTAAGTTATTACTAACTTTTTTACCTTTATGTTTCTTTTCTTGTATTTTTCTCTCATTTTCTTTTGCAGTTTTAACGGTATTATCTAAAAGATCTCTATATTTAGATAAAAAGAATTGAGTACAACCTTGAATTACTACATTATATCCATGTTTACTATTCCTAATAATAAGATTATTTCCCTTATTATATATCTTATTATTTTTAGTTTTATCAACTTCTTTTAAAAATTCAATAGCAAGATCTTGTTTAATTCGTTTATTATTATTTCCATCTATACACAATAAGGAATCATCAAGTATTGAATAATATATATTATGCAATGTTAAACGCCTCCTTTAATTTATCTAATAAACTATTATCAATTTCTTTTAAGATAATATTATTATCGATTATTTCATATTCACTAATAAACATATTATTTTCATCAGCATATAACACATAAAACTTACCATCAATCTTTTTTGAATCTATATATTCATAGGTCTTACCATTAATTTTTATTTCAAAAGGATTCATATATACACTTCCTATTCTAAATACATTATACAGTATAATTGTCTATTTTACACTATAAGTGTATAATCACTTTACATTATAAATATAAACAATTATACTTAATAATAGATAGGGAGGTATTAAATATGGCATTAACTTATAGAGAACCAGACTATGCTATTACACTAGAAAACTATACTGAAGAAAATGAAAAGTATCATACAGAGCAAATTAGATCTGTTCATTCAGTTGAAAAAGGATGGTTTGTTAGTGAACCAGAAAGAATAACAAGATCTGACGGTTCAGTTACATTAGTTTATGATTTACAAAAGTTTGATTCTGAAGAAGAAGCACGTCAAGAATATGCTAAAAATGGTATAGATTTAGATAGTGCAAAAGAAACTCAACAATTTCAAGGATATTCTAGATAGAATATCTTTTTTGATTAATTTAATTATAAGTGATATAATTTAATTACTTAAGGGGTGCGCTATGAGAGTTTATGTAAAGAAAATAAATGATTATTTATTTGCTAAGGGTAAAGTCTTTGCAAAAGGTATTTGTAAAGAAAAACTTTTCTTTATGTTCCTATTTGGTTGTATCTTTGGTTGTGTATGGGAAGAATTGCTAACTCTTATAGATACATTCAAAAGATTTGGAGTCCCAATGTGGGAAACAAGAAGAGGAGTTTTATATGGAGAACTATCTCCAATATATGGATTTGGATGTGTGCTATTATTAGTAATACTAATGCATAAAAAAAGAAACTTCTTTGAATACTTTGCTATAGGTGCATTAATAGGTGGAGTATATGAATACTTTATGTCATTCTTACAAGAAAAATTAACAGGTGCAGTATCATGGGATTATTCAACACTAATGCTAAATATTAATGGTAGAACAACAATTCCTTTCATGGCATTCTGGGGGTTACTATCAGTAATATTTGTCTATGTATTTTATCCACTCGTCTCACACTTTATAGAAAAAATACCATATAATTTTGGTCAATTATTATATCATGTACTAGTAATTATAGTAAGCTTGGATTTAGTAATAACTTATGCAGCAGTAGCAAGACAAACACTTAGAAATGCTGGCTATCCACCATACACACCAGTTGGTAGAACGTTAGATAAATACTATCCAAACGAAAGAATTGCTAAAGCATTTGTTAATGCTAAATTTAAAGATAAAAATGAATAAAACAAATATAATTTAATATGAAAAGAATTATATTTGTTTTTTTATTATGCTTACTTTTATTAAATATTAATGTTAAAAGTTCTCTTTACTTATCTGGTAAATACATAATTATAGATCCAGGACATGGTTCAAAAGATAATGGTACATCTTATAATGATATTTTAGAAAAAGATTTAAATTTATCAATATCTAAAATACTAGAACAAGAATTAATAAAAAAAGGAGCTAGTGTATCATTATTAAGAGAAGATGATTATGACTTATCTTCACCTAACTCCAAACGAAGAAAAAGAAGTGATTTTAATAATCGAATAGATTTTATTAACAAGTCTAATGCTGATATATATTTATCTATACATATTAATTACTTAGATAACAATAAATATAGTGGTTCACAGGTATTTTACTATGGTGATAATAATAAAGAATTAGCTAATACTATTCAAATGTATTTAAATAAAATTAATACCCCTAGAAGTATTAAAGTTATGCCAAGGGTATATATGTATAATAAATTAAATATAAAAGGTGTCTTAATAGAGTGTGGTTTTATATCAAATAATAAAGATAGAAATAACTTAATAAAAAACGATTATCAACAACTTTTAGCCAAGACTATAACGGATGCTTTAATAGATTATTTCACATAATCTTCACATTA
Organism: uncultured Mycoplasmatota bacterium; assembly: GCA_946613765.1. Taxonomy (GTDB): domain Bacteria; phylum Bacillota_I; class Bacilli_A; order RF39; family UBA660; genus RUG12834. The sequence continues at coordinate 39,227 of CAMOFW010000001.1, read as the reverse complement.
TTTATATAAAAAAAACACCATTAAGGTATATCATTTAATTATCACATGTGGTATAATCTAACAGAATAGGTGATGCATGTGGAAAAGACATTTAAAACACTCGATGAGCAAGTATCCATATTAGTAAAAAAAGGATTAATAATAAGTGATATCAACTATACTAAAGATGTTCTTTTAAGAGAGAACTACTTCTTTCTTATGGGTTACAGACACTTATTTTTCAAAAGTGAAAAGGATAGAGAATTTATTCCTGGTACTACTTTTGATGAACTATATTCAGTATTTAATTTTGATAGACAAATAAGAAATATCATATTTAAAAACATCTTAATAGTAGAAAACAATGCTAAGAGTATATTTTCTTATCAATTATCTAAAAACTATGGATATAGAGAAAAAGATTATATTAATCCTAGAAACTTTACTAAAGAAGCTAGTAAAAGAAGGCAAGTAAACGATCTTTTAAAGAAAATGCAAAGACAAATAAGAATCAATGGTGGACAACATAGTGCAACAATGCACTACCTAAGTAATTACGGTTACTTACCACTATGGATAGCTGTTAAAGTATTATCTTTTGGTATTGTATCAGAATTATATACAATACTAAAACAAGAAGATCAACAATCTATAGCACAAATATATGGAATACCTATTGATGATTTAATGCAATATTTTCCAATATTAGCAAATTATCGTAATCTATGTGCTCATGAAGATATTTTATTTGATCATAAATCTCAAAGAATAATTCAAGATACTAAATATCATAATTATTTAAACATTCCTAAAATGGATGGAGAATATATTTATGGTAAAGATGATTTATTTGCTTTAATAATAATATTAAAGAGAATTCTAAGAGATGAAAACTTCCATCAACTAATTCAAGAAATATCATATGAAATGGATATATTAAGTGGTAAACTTAAAACTATAACTATAGATAAAGTTATGGATATGATGGGATTCCCATCAAATTATAAAAATATACTAAGGACGGATTTATAATATGAAAAAGAGTAATATAAAATTATTTATAGCAATTATTATTAGTTTAGCAATTGGTGCTGCAGGAATGTATTATTTTACAGTAACTTTTGGGGCAACTACAATTATCAACAAGAGTGAAAAAGAAGTAACAGTAACTGATTCTGGTATTGCAGATGCTGTAGAAAAAGTATATGATTCAACTGTTATTGTTGAAGTATATAAAAATAAAAAATTATATGGTTCTGGTTCAGGATTCATTTATGAAAAAGATAATGATGTATATTATGTAATGACTAATAACCATGTTGTAGCCGATGCTACTTCAGTAAAGATTATTTTAACAGATGGTTCATCATATGAAACAACTAAAATTGGTTCAGATCAATATTTAGATGTAGCAGTTCTATCATTTAAATCAGATAAAGATATTAAAGTTGCTGAAATTGGTTCATCTGAATCAATGAGAGTAGGAGACACAGTATTTACTGTAGGTGCTCCTGTTGATGCTAATACATATTCATGGACTGTAACAAGAGGTATATTATCAGGAAAAGATAGAATGGTAAGTGTTTCAACTTCTAATTCTATTGTTGCAGATTACATAATGAAATCTCTACAAACTGATGCTACTATTAATTCAGGTAACTCAGGTGGACCACTATGTAATGCTAATGGTCAAATTGTTGGAATTACAAACATGAAATTAGTTTCTTCATCAATCGAAGGTATGTCATTTGCTATACCTATTGAACAAGCATTAACTTATGCTAAGAAATTAATGAAGGGTGAAGATACAACAAGACCAACACTTGGAGTTCAAATGGCAGATTTAAGTGCAGCAAGTGCTTTATACTACAAATATAACATTACAATTCCAGAAGATGTTGAAGAAGGAGTAGTTGTTGTAAAAGTTGTTGAAAAATCAGATGCTGAAAAAGCTGGAATTGAATCTGGTGATATTATCACTAAAGTAGAAGAAGAAAAAGTAACAACTATGGCACAACTAAAATATCAACTATATCAACATAACATTGGTGATAAAATAAAAATAACTTTACTAAGAGATGGTAAAGAAAAAACAGTTGAAGTAACTTTAACTAAAACTGAAAGCTAAAAGATAGCAATTTGCTATCTTTTTTTTATTAATTATTATATAATTATTATGGTGATTATTATGAAACAACTTAAAACAATATCAATAGTATGGGGTTTACTTATCCTAGTTGTATTTACATGTTTAACAATATTTGCATTAAAATGGAAAAAAGATATTTATCCATATACTTTATTAGAAGATAAATTAGTAACAGCTACTAAAAAGTTTTATGAACAAAAATATTCATATCCTGCAAAAGGTGATTCAAAATATATATCATTTAATGAACTAAAAGAAAATGAAATGATTGATGAACTAAAAAAAGATGATGATACTTGTACAGGACTAGTTAAAGTAACTATGAATAATGTGGTAGAGTATAAAGCATATATTAAATGTGATAAATACACTACAAAAGATTATGAAAAGTATATAGAATATATTGATAAAAAATAATAAATATAATCTATATAAAGAAAGGATTAATTATGGAAATTGAATTACTAGAAAATAAAATAAATGACTATGAAGATAAATTAAATACAATCAGGAGGTCTCTTTGACTTAGATAAAAAAGAAAGTGAAATAGCTTCACTTGAACAAGAGATGTCTAAAGATAACTTTTGGGATGATATAGATAATGCTAATAAGATTAACCAAAAGCTAACTAATTTAAAAAAGAGTATTTCTTCATATAAAAAATTAAATGATATGGTATCAACAAGTAAAGAAATGATACCTTTAATTAAAGAAACAAATGATAATGATTTATATAATGAAACATTAAATGAATTAAATAATCTTGAATCAGAAATAGATGAATTAGAATTACAAACATTACTAAATGGTGAATATGATAGTTTAAATTGTTTCTTAGAAATACATCCAGGAGCAGGTGGAACAGAGTCATGTGACTTTGCCTCAATGCTTTATCGTATGTATACAAGATTCTTTGAAAAGAATGATTATAAATATGATGTAATAGATTTTGAAAAAGGTGAAGAAGCTGGAGTTAAATCAGTTACATTACTTGTTAAAGGTTTTTATCCATATGGATATTTAAAAAATGAAACTGGTGTACACCGTCTTGTTAGAATATCACCATTTGATTCAAATGCTAGACGTCATACATCATTTGCTTCAGTTATGGTAACACCAGAATTTGATAATAATATAACAATAGATATTAAAGAAACTGATTTAAAAATAGATGTATATCATTCATCTGGCGCAGGTGGACAGTCAGTAAATACATCAAATTCAGCAGTACGTATTACACACTTACCAACAAAAACAGTTGTAACATGCCAAGTTGAAAGATCCCAACTTAAAAACAAAGAAATGGCAATGCAAATGCTTAAATCAAAGTTATTTCAACAAGAATTAGCTAAACAACAAGAAAAACTAAGTGATGTTAAAGGAAAGACTATGGAAATTAATTTTGGTTCCCAAATAAGAAACTATGTCTTAGAACCATATAGATTAGTTAAAGATTTAAGAAGTAATTATGAAACTTCTAATACCGATAAGGTATTAGATGGTGATATAATGCCTATAATAGAATCTCTATTAAAAAATAAATAAGGAGTTGTGCTATGAGTAATATTAATAAATATTTACATTTAATAGTAGGTGTATTAATTGAAGCATTAGGTTTCACATTATTTTTACAACCTAATTCTTTAGCTGCCACTGACGTTTCAGGTCTAGCTTTAATATTTAATAAACTATTTAATATTAATATATCCATATTTGTACTTATTTGTAATGTATTATTAATATTTGTTTCATATGTTTGTTTAGGTAAAGAAAAAACTCTTAAAACAATACTAGGTTCTTTCTTGCTTCCTTTCTTTATTTTCTTAACTGGAGGAATAAGTTCTATAATAAAATTTGAAGGAGTAGATACACTAATACTTGCTTTAATGGGTGGTATCTTATCAGGTATAGGTAATGGACTAGTCTTTAAAGCAGGATATACTTCGGGTGGAACAGATATAGTCGAGGAAGTATATTGCAAATACTATAAAATGACATTAGGTAAATCAATACTTATTGTTGATGGCTTTGTAGTGGTTCTAGGTGGATTTGTATTTGGTATAGAAAAAATGATTTATGCCATGTTAGCACTATTTATGATGTCACTATTCTCTAATAAAAAATTAATCGGAGTAGACGAAGATAAATTAATACTTATTACTACTAAAAAGAAAAAACTAGTAACTAAATATATAATTGATAATTATCATTATGGAGTAACTATATTAGATGGTATAGGTAGATACTCTAAAAAAGAAAGCGATTTCATTATGTGTTCAGTAGCATCAAGAAATTACTATAAAATAAAAACAGATATTAAAAAACTAGAACCAGATTCATTTATGGTAGTATTAAATTCTTATGAAACTAAATATATAAATAAAGAAGAAAGAAAAAGAAGACGTAAGCAATAACTTGATATTATTGCTTTTTTTGTGTAAAATAGGGCATAAATGAAAGGGACTTATTTATGATTGAATCATTAAACTATTTAAAAAGTATCTTAAGTTTAGATTCTACAGTAGTAGTAGGTGTATCAGGTGGACCTGATTCAATGTGCTTACTACATCTTTTGTGTGACTTAAAAGAACAACTTAATTTAAGAATAGTTGTTGCACATATGAATCATAAAGTAAGAAAACAAAGTGATGAAGAAGCTAAATACGTTGAAGAATTTAGTAAAGAAAACGATTTAATATATGAATACTTTGAATTATCTACAATCCCTAAAGCTAATTTCCATAGTGAAGCAAGAATAATTAGATATAAATTTTTTAATGAATTAATTGATAAATATAAAGCATCATATCTTATGACTGCTCATCACGGTGATGATTTAATCGAAACTATTTTAATGCGTATTCAAAGAGGATCTAACTTAAAAGGATATTCTGGTTTTGATATTATCACTGATAAAGGATCATATAAACAAGTTAAACCACTTATCTTCTACACTAAAAAAGATATCGTAGATTATATGGATAATAATAACTATAAATATTATATTGATCATACTAATAATGAAGATGATTACTTAAGAAATAGATATAGACATTATATTCTTCCTAAACTACATGAAGAATATGATCTTATTCATAAAAAATACTTAAAATATTCTAATACTATATCTGAAGCAGATGATTTCATTAATAAATATACTAAAGAAGTATTAAGTGAAATCTATGTTGATAACACATTATTTATTAACAAGTTTTTAAAACAAGAAAAGATTATTCAAAGAAGAATAATTGAATATATTTTATCTACACTATATATAGATGACCTATATAAAGTTAATGATAATAATGTTGATGAAATTCTAAAAGCAATTAATAGTAATAAAACATATGTTAAAATTAAACTTCCTAATAATCATATTATCTTTAAAGAATATGATGAACTATATGTTGATAAAGATATAATTATTAACAATGTAAAAATAATGGAAGTTAAAGAATCATCAGATACATCTAATTATACTATTAGACTTAACTCTAAAGAAATAAAGATGCCTTTAGTATACAGAACAAGAAAAGATGGAGACAAGATGACAATTAAAAACATGGATCATGCTAAAAAAATTAAAGATATTTTTATAGATTTAAAAATACCTTTATACAAAAGAGATGAAATAATTTTAGTTTGTGATAGTGATGATAATATCTTATGGATACCTGGGTATAAAAAATCTAAGTATGATAAAGATGTAAATGACAAGTTTGATATTATATTAACTTGTAAAAAAAATAAATAATTAATAGAAAACTATGCTATAATAGATAGTATTGAAAAGGAGATTATTATGAAGAAAAAAGAAGATTTTGTAAAGACATCATTTCCTTATATTATTTTAGGATTAGTAATTATCATTGCATTCCTATTTTATAATAATACAAGATTTGAAGTACATGAATTAACTACTGGTGAATTAATGAGTGCTATTAAAGATTCTAAAGTATCTGAAATAACAATTACACCTAAAAGTAGTGAATCAGTATATTATATAACTGGTAAATTAAGCGACTATAAAGAAGGTGAATCATTTACTTCTAAAGTAGTTGAAGAAGAGGTATCATCAATTATTGAATATAAAAATAACAATAATTTAAAATCATATGATACTAATAAAGATCCAGGATCATCTACTATATTATATATTGTTGTAAATGTAGTACCTATCGTAATTTTAGCTTTTGCAGCTTATTTACTATTTACTAAACTTGCTATGTCTAATAACAAATCAATGGATTTTGGTAAGAGTAGAGCAAGATTAGAAGAAGGCGGAAAAGTTAAATTTAAAGATGTAGCTGGATTAAAAGAAGAAAAAGAAGAAGTAGAAGAAATCATAGATTTCTTAAAGAATCCAAAGAAATTCCAAAAAATGGGTGCAAGAATACCTAAAGGTGTATTACTTGTAGGTCCTCCAGGAACTGGTAAAACATTACTTGCTAAAGCTGTTGCTGGTGAAGCTAATTGTCCATTCTACTTTATCTCAGGTTCAGACTTCGTTGAATTATTCGTAGGTGTTGGTGCATCTCGTGTTAGAGATATGTTTAAACAAGCTAAACAAAGTGCTCCATGCTTAATATTCATCGATGAAATTGATGCTGTTGGTAGAGAAAGAGGAACTGGCCTTGGTGGTGGACATGATGAAAGAGAGCAAACACTAAACCAATTATTAACTGAAATGGATGGTTTTGGTGCTAATGAAGGAATCATAATCATGGCTGCAACAAACAGACCTGACGTATTAGACCCAGCACTTTTAAGACCAGGACGTTTTGATAGACAAATCACTGTATCTCTTCCTGATTCAAATGAAAGAGAACAAATCTTAAAAGTACATGCACAAGATAAAATCTTAGCTAAAGATGTTAACTTAGCTGCAATATCAAAAAGAACACCAGGATTTAGTGGAGCTGATTTAGAAAACTTATTAAATGAAGCTGCATTACTTACTGTAAGAAGAAATAAAGATGCTATCACAATGGATGAAATTGATGAAGCTACAGATAGAGTTATCTTAGGACCTGCTAAGACATCAAGAAAAATAACTGAAAAAGAAAAGAGATTAGTTGCTATCCATGAATCTGGACATGCAGTAATTGGACTTAAACTTCCTGATGCTGAAGAAGTACATAAGATAACAATCATACCAAGAGGTATGGCTGGTGGATATACAATGATGCTTCCAAAAGAAGAACATATTGGTATATCTACTAAAGAAGAATTAGAATCTCGTATCACAGGTTTACTTGGTGGTAGAGCTTCAGAAGAATTATTCTTAGGTCAAATTACTACTGGTGCATCTGATGACTTTAAAAAAGCAACATCAATTGCACGTGCAATGGTAACTGAATATGGTATGTCAGAACTAGGAACTATTCAATTTGAACAAAAGAGTGAAGGAGTATTCTTAGGTAGAGATTATAATAAATCTAAGAACTTCTCTGATCAAGTTGCTTTAGAAATAGATAAAGCAGAAAGAAAGATTATTGATGAATGTTATGCTAAAGCTAAAAAGATTTTAAAAGAAAATGAAAAATTAGTTCATTTACTTGCAGATGCTTTAGTAGAATATGAAACATTAACTAAAGAACAAATTGAATCACTAGTTGAAACTGGAACTTTTAATCCAAATGATGAAGCAACATCAAATGAAACAACAATGTTAAAACTAAAAGAAGTTGCTAAAGCAAAAGGTATTAAAGGTTATACAAAAATGACTAGAGAAGAATTAGAACAAAAAATAGAAGAATCAGAAAAATAATCTGGTTCTTTTTTAATTGATTAAAAACTACTTTTTTGATAAAATTTATTTTAGAATAGAGGGAATATAAATGAATAATAAAGGATTTACTTTAACTGAAATAATAGCGGTAATAGTTATACTTGGTTTACTATTTGCAATAGGAACTCCAGTATACTTTACTATATCAAACAATACAAAACAAAAAGAACTTAATAATAAACTAGAATATTTAAAATCCCAAGCAATTAAATATGCTGAAGATAATACTATAGATGCATCTAAAACTATAGCAGCTGGAACACTAGTATATGATGGTTATGTAGTAGCTGATAAATATGTAAAAGAACAAGGTGAAGAGATTCCTTTCATTATCAATCCCGCAGATGATGAAGATAATCTTGCTTGTAGAGTTATCAATATAAGTGTTAAAGATTATGATTATACAGCTAAAGTAACTGATGATAGTAATTGTGATTTAATAAATGAAGATACTTTTGCAAATGAAATTGGTGTTAAAGTTTATAAATATTACAATAATACTCTATCAGAATTAATTGATATAAAAGAAGATAATAAAAATTGGGTTAATACTGATGTGGCTGTTGTTGTTAATCCAACATATGATAATATTTTAAGTACAAGAATAACTCATCAAGGAAAAACAATTGAAGTTAATAACAATAATGTTTTAACTGAACCATCAGTTGGATTAAGAATTAATCAAACATATTCAAATGTAGTTATTGTTACAGCATCAACTGTATTAAAAGATGAAATACATGTAGCAGTTCAAACTAAAGATTCAATTAAAAATGCTGTCATTAAAATCAATATAGATAAAGAAGAACCTAGAATTAAATCTAGTGCATATGATGGATGGACTAAAAAAGATGGTAAGAATGCTAAAGCATATGTAAGTGATGGTAATGGTTCTGGTGCTAAATATGTATATCTTACAGCTGAAAATAATATTGGTATGACTAATATTTATAACAGATTCGAAGTAACAGATGAAGTCGCTACTATTAATCATGGATATGATTTATATGAAGGAGCTAATACACCACTATCTAATGGAACATATTACTTATGGGCAGAAGATGAAGTAGGAAATATGACATCATACTCAACAGAATTAGTAATATCTAATTCCGATGCTATAGCACCAACATGTGAAATAAGAAATGATAATTCAGTATGGAAAACTGAAACCAGAAAAATAATTTATGGATGTGTTGATAATGAATCAGGATGTTCAGTAGATAACAGTGGTTATTTTAAAGATGTTAATTACTCAACTAAAAAGCAATTGATGGAACAAACAACATTAGTGGATAATACTGGTAATGAAACAGTATGTCCGGAAAGAATTGTTGATGCATATGTTGACATAGATAATCCATATATTGAATCTATAACTGTTGAATCACAAGATAGTAGATTTAATACTGCTAATACAAATGTTGTAGTAAAAGCTAAAGATGATCACAGTGGATTAAAATCTGTATGTATATTAATAGATGATAAAAAAATAGAACATTGTAAATGGGTAGATGTAGATGCAACAAATATTGATACAATTCATAATGAAGGACCTACATCATATACATTTAAAGTTTCTACTACTATAGGAACATATAATAGAAAAACTCCTGCATCATATCAAGTATATGCTTATGTAAAAGATATGCTAGGACACGTAAGTGAAGTAAAATCTAAATCATATGCTACATATAAATATTGTGATGCAAAGAATAGAACTGGTGAATCAGAATATGGAGATTGTTCAGAAAGCTGTGGTGGAGGAACACAATCAAGAACAGTTTACTACAGTGATAAGTTCTTCCCAGATCAAACTTGTCCAAATGGATCAGAAAGTAGCAGTTGTAATACTCACGACTGTCCATCAAGTGGTGGAGGAGATTGTTGTACTTCAGCATCAGAAACAGACGGACATGGTTCTGGACCTGGACACTGGGGATGTACATGTAAAGATGGTTCATGGCATGGTGGATGTAGTGGACCTGGAACATCAGATTGCTAAAAGGAGAATAATATGAAGAAAAAATTAATAATAGTATTTGTAATAATAATTATTGCTTTAGCAGGATGCTTTATTTACTTTAAAATTAATAATAATAAATATTTATTTAAAGCATATCTAGAAGAACATAATGGTAACTATACACTAGTCATAAGAAATAAAGATTACTTTAGTTTTAATGAAATGTGGAAAGTAGAAGATTTAACAAGAACAAATGGAAATTTTAAAATGCTTCCATGGGCATTAGATTCTAGAATTAAAAAAATAACAAAAGTAGATATTCAAGACAACATAAAAGTAGATTCGCTTGCATTATGGTTTTATGGATTTGAAAATCTAGAAGAAATAAAAGGATTAAATAAACTAGATACATCATCATTAACCAATCTTTCAGCAGCATTTTATAATTGCAAATCTCTAAAAGAATTAGACTTAAGTATGTTGGATACAAGAAAAGTAACACTAACTGACAATATGTTTGCTAACTGTGAAAATTTAACTACTATATATGTTGGTGATAATTGGAATATGGATAAAGTTGAAGAGTCAACAGATATGTTTAAAGGATGTACAAATCTGGTTGGGCCAAACGGAACTGAATACAATGAATATATTGTTGATAAGTCTTTTGCACAAGTAGATGATTTAGATAATGCAGGTTATTTAACTCTTAAAAATTAATATTAAAAATACTATCTTAAAAATAGTATTTTTTTTATTATTTTATAAGACAAAAAATACTTTATATGATACAATAGATTATGTAATAAAAGGACTAGGTGGTAAAAATGGCAAAGGTTATATCTTTAGTAAATCAAAAAGGTGGAGTTGGTAAAACTACATCAAGTATAAACTTAGCTGCAGCTTTAGGTAAAGAAGGTAAAAAAACTCTACTTATTGATTTAGACTCACAAGGTAATGCTACTACAGGTTTAGGCCTTAATGCTGGTGAAATAGATATAGACATCTATGATGTTATCACTGGTAATAAGACAATGGACGAAGCAATAGTTAAAACTAAATTTAAAAATTTATCTATTGTACCATCAACAATTAACCTAGCAGGAATTGATATGGAATTTACTAAAAAGATGTTTGAAGATAATACATTTAGACAAAACGAACAATTAAGAAAATATATTAATGAAATTAAAGATAGATTTGATTACATTATTATCGATTGTCAACCATCTCTTGGTATAACTACTCTTAATGCACTTTGTGCTTCTGATTCAGTTATTATTCCAGTTCAATGTGAATTCTATGCACTAGAAGGTATAACTCAGTTATTAAATTCGATTATTTTAGTTCAAAATAATATGAATCCAAACTTAAGAATTGAAGGTGTTCTATTAACTATGTTAGATGGTAGAACAAATATAGGTTTAGAAGTAATAGAAGAAGTTAGAAAATACTTTAAAAACAAAGTATTTAATACAATAATCCCTAGATTGGTTAGATTAGTAGAGGCACCAAGCCACGGTAAACCAATAAGTGATTATGATCCAGAATGTCGTGCAACTTTGGCTTACCAAAATTTAGCTAAGGAGGTTATAGAAAGAAATGAACAATAAGAGATTAGGAAAAGGATTAGAACAATTATTTTCAAACGAAAGAATAGATTTTGATAATCTAGAAAAAACAATTATCGATGAAGCAAAAAAGAGTGATATTGTTGAAATTAGATTAGATGAAATTAGAAGTAACCCATACCAACCAAGAAAAACATTTGATGAAGAATCATTAAAAGAATTAGCAGAGTCAATTAAAGAACATGGTGTAGTTCAACCAGTTATAGTAAAAAAATCTATTAAAGGCTATGAATTAGTAGCAGGTGAAAGAAGAACTAAAGCATCTAAAATCGCAGGTAAGACTACTATTCCAGCAATCATTAGAGATTTTAATGATGAAGAAATGATGGAAATAGCTTTAATAGAAAACATTCAAAGAGAAAATTTGAATCCTATCGAAGAAGCATTAGCTTATGAAAATATTATTAAGTCAACTGGCATGACTCAAGAAAAAATAGCTCAAAAATTTGGTAAATCAAGAAGTTATGTTACTAACATGTTAGGCTTATTAAACTTACCTGAAGAAACTAAAAAGTTAGTTGAAAAAGGTGAAATTTCAGCATCCCATGCTAGAGTATTATCTAAGATGGATGATGAAAAGAAAATTAATGAAATTGCTAAAAAAGTAGTTAATGATAAGATCAATGTTAGAGAAATAGAAGATCTAGTTAAACAAGTAAACTTAGCACCTACTAAAAAGATTGTTCCTAATACATATAAAATATATGAAGATGTATTAAGAGACAAAGTAGGAACTAAAGTTAAAGTAAGTAACAAGAAGATTGAAATACCTTTTGATTCACAAAAAGACTTAGAAAGAATATTAGAAATATTACATATTGAAATTGAGGGTGATTAATTATGGATAACGTACTAAAACCTCTTGCTACTGCATTTCAAAACAAGATGGTATATGGTCCTATTCTAACAATATTAATTGCATATTTAATTTATAATATAGTTAAATCTGTATTATATAAAATTGAAGACCCTAAAAAATATAGTGGGTATGATTTAAAAAGAAGAAAAACAGTAGTAGATTTAATAACTAATTTTATTAAAATATTTACTATTGTAATTGTATTACTAGTAATATTAAATCTCTTTGGTATTAATACTACATCTATTATTGCATCTTTAGGTGTAGCATCTGCTGTAATAGGTTTAGCATTCCAAGATACATTAAAAGATGTAATTGGTGGTATTAATATTATTATGGATAATTACTTTATTGTTGGGGATATAGTAAAATATAATGATTTTATGGGTGAAGTAATATCATTTGGATTTAAAGTTACTAAAATTAAAAATTTAAATAATGAAGTATTAACAGTTGCAAATAGAAATATTACTCAAATAATTAACTTATCAAAAGAAAAAGCTGCGGTATTAATAAAAGTGCCTATAGCTTATGAAGAAGATATCGATAAAGTTGAAAAAGTAATAGATAAGATTTTAGCTAATATCTCTAAGGTTGAATATGTTGATTCTAAGGCAGTTCAATACTTAGGAGTAGATGAATTATGTGATTCATCTGTTAATTTACTTATCAAGTTTATTTGTGAAAGAGACAAACAATGGATTACTAAAAGAGAAGCTTTAAAAATAATTAAAAAAGAATTAGATAATAATGGTGTTAAAATACCATATCAACAAATTGAGGTACACAATGGAAAAAACATATAAGTTAAACGATCAAGTCATTATGAAAAAAGATCACGCCTGTGGAGCTAACCTTTGGAAAATTACTAGAGTGGGAGCAGACATTAAAATTAAATGTGAAAACTGTGGGCATGAAATAATGATGGATAGATTAGAATTTAACAAAAAGATTAAAAAGGTTATAGGTGATAAGAGTGAGTAAAATTTTTAAAAAAATTAAGTTGCATCCTATTATGACATTTATGGTTTTAATAATAGGAACTATATTACTTAGTGCTATACTTAATTTATTTGAAGTAGGTGCAACATATAATATTGTTGATAATGCTACTAAATCATATAATCAAGAGATGGTTACAGTTGAATCCCTTCTATCATTTAGTGGATTAAAGTATATATTTTCTTCTACTGTATTGAGTTTTGTTCAATTTACTCCATTATCTATGTTAATTATTATATTAATTGGCATAGGTGTAATGGAAAAGAGTAACTTTTTAAAAACATCTATTACTCTACTAACACAAAATACAAAAAAACAAACAGTAACATTTGTTATATCACTTATTTGTATATTATTTAGTTTAGTTGGAGATTTAGGTTACGTAGTTATGATACCTATAAGTGCAATTATATTCTTCTATGGAAGAAGAAATCCAATTCTTGGTATAGTTACTGCTTATGCATCACTTACTTGTGGTACTGGTCTAAGTCTACTAATGACTGCAACAGATTCAAGCTTAATATCTACGACTTTATCAGCAGCAACTGTACTAGATCCAAACTACACAATTAGTGTATTAGGATTTATGCTAATTATGGCAGCTGCAATTATAATAATTGCTTTAGCTATAACAACAATTACAGAAAAAATAAGTGTATTTAGTGTTCCAAAATACGAATTTAAAGAAGAAAGAAAAGAGTTTAAACTAACTAGAAAAGAAGTTAGAGGATTGGCATTTGCTTTAACAGCAGGAGCCATATATTGTTTCATTATCTTATATAATGTAATTCCTGGTTTACCATTTTCTGGTAATTTAATAGATTATTCACAAGAATTATTTATTAATAAGTTATTCTCACCAAATTCATTCTTCTCTCAAGGATTTGTATTTATAGTTACAACACTATTTATTATTCTTGGACTATTCTATGGAATAGGTGCAAAAACAATAAAAAATAACCATGATTTTTCAGATACATTAGGACATTCACTAGATGGTATTGGTGAAACTATAGTATTAATATTCATGGCATCAGTACTTATTAATATATTTAAAAAGACTAATATTGGTATAGTTTTAACAGCAATGTTTACTAATTTAATAGTAGCAAGTTCATTTAAAGGTATTCCTTTAATAATCCTACTATTTATACTAGTGTCACTTGCAACTCTTTTACTACCAAACACAACATTAAAATGGTCAGTTATGGCAGGTAGTGTTGTACCAATACTAATGAATGCCGGAATATCACCAGAAATGGGACAAGTAGTATTTAGATTTGCAGAAAGTGTAACATACGGTTTAACACCAATAATGGCATACTTTGTAATCTATTTAGCATTTGTAGAAAAGTATAATCAAAGTGATGAACCAATTAGGTTATTTAGTGTATTAAAATATCAAAGACCATACGCTATTGCAACTGGTGCTATATTATTATCACTACTTGTATTATGGTTTGTAGTTGGTTTACCACTTGGTCTACATACTTTACCAACAATGTAATAAAAAACTTCATTTTGAAGTTTTTTTAATTTATGTTAAAATACTTATCAGGTGATATCTATGTTTAAAAAGATATATGTAGAAATAACAAACAATTGTAATCTCAATTGTCCATTTTGTATTGGTAATAATAGACAAAAAGAATTTATAAGTGAATATAAATTTAATTTGTTATTAAATAAACTTAAGGGACATACTAAATATTTATATTTTCATTTAATGGGTGAACCACTTATCCATCCAGAAATTAACAAGTTAATAAACATAGCAAGTAAAGATTATAAAATAAATATAACTACTAATGGATATTTTATAAATAGAATTAAAGATAATAAAAATATACACCAAGTTAATATATCACTACATTCATTTGATGATAAAAAGAATAAAACTTTAGATGAATATTTAAATGATATATATAATGCTGTTGATAACTTGTTAGTTAATAACGCTATAATTAATTATAGACTATGGGTTAATAATAAATATAAAGATGATATAATTAAATCTTTAGAAAATAGATATAATACAATAATAAATGGTAATACTAAAATTAAAGATCATTTATATTTAGAATTTGAAACAGAATTTATTTGGCCAAATATAAATAATCATTATTGTAATGAAGTTGGTTCATGCCAAGGTCTTAGAACTCATATTGGTATCTTAGTAGATGGTTCAGTAGTACCATGTTGTCTAGATTATAATGGCAATCTAAAATTAGGTAACATATATGAACAAGATTTAGATGAAATATTAAATCAACAAAAAGTTAAAGATATGATTAAAGGATTTCAAAATAATAAAAAAGTAGAGAAATTATGCCAACATTGTAATTTCTATGATAGAATAATGCAGAAAAAAGGAAGTGATAACAATGTCAAATGATAAAATTATTATTAAGGGAGCAAGAGAAAACAACCTTAAAAATGTTGATTTAGAAATACCAAAGAATTCGCTTGTAGTTATGACAGGTGTATCAGGATCAGGTAAATCATCACTTGCTTTTGATACAATATATGCTGAAGGACAAAGAAGATATGTTGAAAGTCTATCAGCATACGCACGTCAATTTATGGGTGGATCAAAGAAACCTGACGTTGATTCAATCGAAGGACTATCACCATCAATTTCTATTGACCAAAAAACAACAAATAATAATCCAAGATCTACAGTTGCAACAGTAACTGAAATTTATGATTATTTACGTTTGTTATTTGCTCGTGTAGGTACACCATATTGTCCAAATCATAAAGAACCAATTATTCATCAATCAATTGAAGAAATGACTGATAAAGTTATGGCTTTTGATGAAGGAACAAAACTAGAGATTATGGCACCAGTAGTTCATGGAAAAAAAGGTACTCATCAAGACTTGATTGACAACTTAAGAAAAGATGGTTATACAAGAATAAGAATTAATGGTGAAGTTAAATCATTAGATGAAGATATAACCTTAGAAAAGAATGTTAAAGATAATATTGATGTAGTCGTAGATAGAATAGTACTACATAAAGATGAAAGATCAAGAGTATTTGAGTCAATTGAAAACTCATGTAAACTAGCTAATGGTTTAGTTATAATTAATGTTTTAGGAGATAAAGAATATTTATTTAGTGAAAACTATGCGTGTGTAAAATGCGATTATTCACTTCCTGAACTAGAACCAAGAATGTTTTCGTTTAACAATCCTTTTGGAGCATGTCCAGAGTGTAAAGGTTTAGGATTTAAAAGCGCTATCTCTGAAGAACTATTAATTCCTGATAAAACTTTATCTATTAATCAAGGTGCAATTCAAACAATTCAAGATTCACAAAATATCTTCTGGACTGATCTTAAAACAGCATGTGATTACTATAAAATAGATATGGATAAACCATATAATAAACTAACAAAAAAAGAACGCGATATAGTTTTATATGGTTCACTTGAACCACTAAACTTTGAATACACAGCTAAAAATGGTAACAAGAGATATGCAACTTCTTTCTATGAAGGTGTTATAACAAACCTAGAAAGAAGATACATGGAAACTAAATCTGATTGGATTAGAGAATGGTTAGATAACTACATGATGGAATTAGAATGCCCAGTTTGTCATGGTACTCGTTTAAAAGAATCAGTACTAAATGTATTAATAAATAAAAAGAATATTTATGAATTTACAGAGATGTCTATTGGTGAACTAAAAGAATTCATGAAGAAATTAAAATTAACTGAAGAGCAAAAGAAAATAAGTGAATTAATAGTTAAAGAAATTCAAAACAGATTAGAATTCTTAGACAATGTAGGTTTAACATACTTAACTCTAAATCGTATGGCAGGAACCCTATCTGGTGGTGAACTTCAAAGAATTAGACTAGCAACTCAAATAGGTTCAAGATTATCTGGAGTATTATATGTTTTAGATGAACCATCAATTGGTTTACATCAAAGAGATAATGATAGATTAATAAAATCTTTAAAAGATATGGTTGACTTAGGTAATACATTAATAGTAGTAGAACATGATACAGACACAATGATGGCATCAGACTATTTAGTTGATGTTGGTCCAGGAGCAGGTAACGAAGGTGGATATATTGTATCTAAAGGTACACCTAAAGAAGTTATGAAAGATCCTAATTCTTTAACTGGTAGATACTTATCAGGAAAAGAAAAAATAGAAGTACCAAAAACAAGAAGAAAAGGCAATGGTAAATTCATTGAAATAACTGGTGCTAAAGAACATAACTTAAAAGATGTAGATGTTAAAATACCTTTAGGTGAATTTGTATGTGTAACTGGTGTATCAGGTTCAGGTAAGAGTTCACTAGTTAATGAAATATTATATAAAGCAGTATTTAAAAATATATATAAAAAATCAAGAGTTATGCCTGGTAAATATTCTAAAATAAAAGGTTTAGATAATATTGATAAGGTAGTTCAAATAACTCAAGAACCTATAGGTAGAACACCACGTTCTAACCCAGCAACATATGTAGGTGTATTTGATAACATAAGAGAAGTATTTGCTAATATGACTGAATCAAAGATGAGAGGTTTTGATAAAGGTAGATTCTCATTTAATGTTAAAGGTGGACGTTGTGAAGCTTGTTGGGGCGATGGCGTAAAGAAAATAGAAATGCATTTCTTACCAGATGTATATGTACCATGTGATGTATGTCATGGAACACGTTATAATAAAGATACATTAAATATTAAATTTAAAGGTAAGAATATTGCTGAAGTATTAGATATGAGAGTAGAAGAAGCAATTAAATTCTTTGAAAATGTACCTAAGATAAAAGAACAATTACAAATAATGATGGATGTAGGTTTATCTTATATTAAATTAGGACAAGGTGCACCAACATTATCTGGTGGTGAAGCAGGAAGAGTTAAACTTGCCAAAGAACTTCAAAAGAAGCCAACAGGTAAATCATTGTTTATACTAGATGAACCAACAACAGGTCTACATTTAGATGATATTAAAAAACTAATTAAAATACTTCAAAGAATAGTAGATAATGGTGATACAGTAGTAGTTATTGAACATAACTTAGATGTTATTAAGGTGGCAGATTACATTATTGACTTAGGACCAGAAGGTGGATCGTTAGGTGGAGAAATTATTGCAACAGGAACACCTGAAGAAATCGCTAAATGTGATAAATCTTATACTGGTGAGTATTTAAAGAAATACCTATAAAAGAGTGCATAGACACTCTTTTTTTTACGCAATAAATGCAAAGAAAGATAAAAGGGGGTAATACTCTTTTTAATTTTTATAAAATTTGGTATACTAGTAAAGAAGGTGATTGTATGAATCCAGTAATGTTTACATTTGGTAAATTTGAAATTAGATGGTATTCAGTTCTTATACTAATAGGAGTTCTTCTAGCTTATGAATTAGCAGCGTTTGAAGGTAAAAAATATAAAGCTCCAAAAGACTTTATGTTTAATTTAACTTTTTGGACAGTTATATTTGGACTTATTGGTGCTAGATTATATTATGTAGTATTTAACTGGCAATTATATTCACATGACTTAACTTCTATATTTAAGTTCTGGGAAGGTGGACTAGCAATTCATGGTGGTATATTTGCAGGTTTAATAACTATGTATTTATATTGTAAAAAATATAAAGTTAGATTATTAAAAATAACTGATATAGCAGTACCAAGTTTATTAATTGCTCAAGCAATAGGTAGATGGGGTAACTTCTTTAACTCTGAAGCTCATGGAGCAGCAACTACTCTAGCAGAACTAAAAGAATCTAAAATAATACCTGAATTTGTTATTAATGGTATGAATATAAATGGTATATATTATGTACCAACATTCTACTATGAATCTATATGGTGTTTGTTAGGATTTGTAATTGCGCTAATAATAAGAAATAGAAAGAAAACTAAATTAGGTACTTTAACAGCATTCTACTTAATGTGGTATAGTTTTGGTAGATTTTTCATCGAAGGATCTAGAACAGATTCATTAATGCTATTTGGACTTAAAGCAGCTCAAATCGCATCAGTACTATTATTTATAATTGGTTTAGTTATTATAATGATAAACTCAAGAAAGAGTGCATTTGACGATAATTATCAAGAAACAACATTTGATGAAGTAAGATTTTAATTACTTCATTTTTTTATTTTTATTTACATTATTCGACAGTACCTTCCAAAACATTTCCTAGTAATTTGTCTTAATTAATAATATAATTAAATCATGCTTTAAAAAATATAATATACGAGGAGAAAGAAGAGAAATGATTAATGTATTTATGGTGGATAGTAATGAATCTACTATTAAAGAAGTTAAGCAGTATTTTAGTAACCATAGCAGTATATGTATTAAAAACACTTGTAAGGATGGTTTAGAGGCCATTAATGAATTAAAAACTAATAAGTATGATGTTTTATTATTAGACCCAATAATATCAAAAATAGACGGCATAGAGTTATTAAAACTAATGTCTAATAATAATATTAAAACTAAAGTAATAATTTATAGTGATTATTTTAATCACAATATAGTATCATCTATTTATAAATTTGATATATCATTTTATTTATTAAAGGATACTAATAAAGATATATTAGAACAAAGAATAATTGATGCTACTAAACTAAATTACATTGAATTAGAATTTACAGATAATTCAATTAGTAAGAAAACATCTAAACTATTACATGATTTAGGTATGCCATCACATATAAAAGGATACCAATACATAAGGGATGCAATTATTATGATGTATAATGATAAATCTTATATAGGTGGTATAACTAAAATGTTATATCCAGATATAGCTAAAAAATATGAAACAACACCATCACGTGTTGAAAGAGCAATAAGACATGCCATTGAAGTATCTTGGACAAGAGGAGATTATGATCTAATGGATGAAATATTTGGTCACTCTGTAGACTTTGATAGAGCTAAACCAACTAATTCAGAATTTTTAGCAACTATAGCGGATAAACTTAATTTAGATGAAAAAATTAATAATAGAAATTACATTTAAATGGCATGTTTATGCTATTTTTTTGTATTATTTTGTTATATAATAATGAATATAGGGAGGGTAATAATGAAAAAGGTAATCTTAATAATATTTGATGGTTTTGGTATGAGAAAAGAAAAAGAAGGTAATGCAGTACTAAATGCAGATATGCCAAACTTTAACTATCTTTTAAATAATTATCCTCATTGTCTTTTACAAGCATCAGGTAAATATGTTGGTTTAGAAGATAATCAAATGGGTAACTCTGAAGTAGGACATTTGTCAATCGGAGCAGGTAGATTAGTAAAACAAAACTTCATGCAAATAGAAGAAATGTTTAAAAATAAAGAACTAGAAGATAATGAAGCATATTTAGATATGGTTAAATATGTACATGAAAATAATAAACCACTTCATTTAATGGCTTTAATATCTCCTGGTGGTATTCACTCTCACTTAAATTTCATTTTATCTATGCTAGATAATCTTCATAAAGATAATGTTAATAATGTATATGTACATGCAATAACAGATGGTAGAGATACAGATGTTCATAGTGCATATTCTTATATAGCACAAGTAGAAGAAAAATTAGAAAAATACAAAATGGGTAAAGTAGTATCTGTATGCGGTAGATACTATGCCATGGATAGAGATAAAAAATGGGCAAGAACTAAGTACTATTCAGATATGATTACAGAGGGTAAAGCAGTTAAAGTACCAAGTGCAAGAATGGGTATAGATTTATGCTATAAAAAGAATATAACAGACGAATTTATTCCACCACTAATTCTTGATGATACTAAATTGATTCAAGATGGTGATGCTCTACTTTGGTTTAACTATAGACCAGACAGAGCAAAACAAATCTTAAGAGTATTAACAGATACAACATTCTCAGAATATCCAACTAAAAAATACCCTAATTTAAAAACTTATACAATATATAAAATAGATGAAGCAATTAATTCTAAACATTTATTAGATCATATAGATGTAGTAAACCCAATGGGTGAATATTTAGCATCTTTAGGCTTGTCACAAGCAAGAATTGCTGAAACAGAAAAATACGCACATGTAACTTACTTCTTCGATGGTGGAAGAGAACTAATATTAAATAATTGTGATAGATTCTTAATTCCATCACCTAAAGTAGCAACATATGATTTAAAACCAGAAATGTCTTCACATGATGTAACAAGACAAGTTATCAAATGCTTAAATGAAAACTATGATTTTATACTAGTTAACTTTGCTAATTCAGACATGGTTGGACACACAGGTAATTATGAAGCAACGATTAAAGCTCTAGAAGCAATAGATAGTTGTCTTGGAACAATCATGGAATATGCAAATGAAAACTTTTATACATTATGCTTAACGGCAGATCATGGTAATAGTGATATTATGTATGATGAAAACGGAACTATCTGTACAACTCATACAATAAATCCAGTACCATTTATCATGACTGATAAAAAGTTGAAACTTAAAGATGGAGCAATAACTAATATTGCACCAACACTATTAAAATATATGGATATTAAAATACCTAAAGAAATGGAAAATAGTGAAATACTTATAGAGAATTAATACACAAAGTGAGGGTTTTATAAATGATTAAGAATGAACAAAAGGTAATCGATAATTTTTATGGAATTGATTTTGATTACAAACTAAGTATCTACAATAATATGTTACTAGCATTAGATAAAGACAAAGATTATGATCTAATTAGGGCTTTAACTAATATGCTAGAATACGATTTAAAAAGAATTAAAGAATTATATGATTTAAATAATAAAGGTCTAAGTTTAAAATCATATTACACAGCAAAGTTATTAAAAAATAACAGGGAATATATAGATGATTATTTAAATAGTTCTAGTTATTATAAGAATGAAGATTATAAAGAATCATTTTTCTACAATTGCGATGGTTATACTATGCATTTATTAGATTTAACTAATCAAATATTTGAAACCAAAAAATTAGATGACAAATATGTGATTGAATTTATCAATAGCTTTAATCAAGTAAGATATGAAGAAAAGAAAAGATTTATTAATCTCTTTGTAAGAAGTAATTATTATTGCGCATTTATTCCAACAAATTATATACCTGGTGTTAATATGATGAATAATGACTTTGATGATTTAATACTACATTTATTTGGAGATAAAGTTTTCGAACAATATTCTAAATTAGAACCAATTAGAAAGGCAGACTTTATATTCAAATTTAGAAGAGAAATAAGCGCATACTTTAATAATCAAAACAAAAACAAATTTAACAAAAATAAAAATCTAATCAAAAAACAATTCGGAAACAGATAACTGTTTCTTTTTTTGTCGAAAAAATAAAAATTATACTTGATTTTTAGCACATATTTATGATAAACTTATATACGTATGACTGCGAGGATGTGTGAGGTTGCTGACACACTAGGCGAGGTTGTTAAATAAAATTTAAACAAACTTGTTGAAATGTCAGGTAATTCATTACGGAGCAAGTCTATACTAGATATAGGCGAAAGGAGGACATTATTATGTCAAATAACAAAGTTCGTATTAACTTAAAGAGCTATGATCACAGATTAGTTGATTTAGCTGCAGCAAAGATTTGCGAAACTGTTAAAAGAACTGGGGGAGAAATTTCTGGTCCAATTCCTCTACCTACTGAAATCGAAAAGATTACAGTACTTAGAGCTGTACACAAATACAAAGATGCCAGAGAACAATTCGAAAGCAGAACTCATAAGAGATTAATCGATATTAAAAACCCTAGTAAAGAAACTATTGAGGCTTTATCACATGTTGATATTCCTAGTGGTGTAAGTATCAATATTAAGTAATTATATTAAATAAGGAAAGGAAAAATTATTATGAAAGGAATCTTAGGAAGAAAAGTTGGAATGACTGAAGTTTTCACTAAAGACGGTAAAGTTATTCCTGTCACAGTAATTGAAGTTGAACCTAATACAGTTACTCAAGTTAAGACTGTTGAAACTGATGGTTACAATGCTATTCAATTAGGCGTTTGTGACAAAAAAGAAAAAAATGCCACTAAAGCAAGTATTGGTCATGCTAAGAAAGCTAATACAAACCCTAAGCGCTTCTTAAAAGAAATTAGAAACTTTGAAGGAACATATAGCTTAGGTGATACTATCAAAGCAGATATCTTTGAAGTTGGAGAAGTAGTAGATGTTACTGGTACTTCAAAAGGTAAAGGAACACAAGGTGTTATTAAAAGATATGGACAACATTCAGGTCCAGATACTCACGGTTCAAGATACCACAGAAGAGTTGGTTCTTTAGGTACAATGAGACCAATGAGAGTTATTCCAGGTAAGAAATTACCAGGACATATGGGAGATGCAACAGTTACTATCCAAAATTTAGAAATTGTTGACGTTAACCTAACAGACAATTACATTTTAGTAAGTGGAAATGTTCCAGGTGCTAAACAATCTTTAGTTTTAATTAAATCAGCTGTTAAGAATTCAAGAAAGAAAGAAAACATTGAATTAGTTTCTTACGAAGAAGAAACTCCAGTTGAAGAAACTGTAGTTGATGAAGTTGTTGAAACAACTGAAGCTCCAGTAGAAGAAACAGTTGAAACTGAAACTAAAGCTGAGGAAGGAACTCAAGAATAATTCTTGATTAAAGGTGACTTATTATGGCAAAAGTAGAAGTTAAAAATTTAAAAAATGAAGTAACTAAAGATATTACATTAAATAAAGAAGTATTTGGTGTAGAAGTAAATGACGTAGTTTTAAAGAAAGCTATCGATTTACAATTAAAAGCATCTAGACAAGGTACAGCTAAAACTAAAACTAGATCAGAAGTATCTGGTGGTGGAAGAAAACCTTGGAGACAAAAAGGAACAGGACGTGCTCGTCAAGGTTCTACTAGAGCAACTCAATGGGTTGGTGGCGGAATCGCTGGTGGAGTACAACCAAGAAATTACGCTTTCAAAATTAATAAGAAAGAAAGAGTTTTAGCTCTTAAATCAGCTTTAACTCATAAAGCAAATGATAAAGAAATAGTAGTAGTTGATTCATTAACAATTAAATCAATTAAGACTAAAGACATTAAAGCAATGGTAGAAAGCATGAAATTAAATGGAAAAATATTATTTGTAGCTTCAACTACAAGTGATGTTGAAAATTTATACATGGCTACTAGAAACTTAGGTTATGCTTATGTTCTTATGTCAGATGAATTAAATTGTTATGATTTAATCAATGCAAATACAGTTGTATTTGAAGAAGCTGCTATTAATGAAGTAGAGGAGGCACTTAAATAATGAAAAATTATACAGACGTTATTGAAGAAGTAGTTGTTACTGAAAAAAGTGCTGCTAATGCAGAAAAAGGTATTTATACTTTCAAAGTAGCTAAAAGTGCTAACAAAATTCAAATTAAAGATGCAGTTGAAAAGACTTTTGGTGTTAAAGTTGCATCTGTAAATACATTAAACACTAAAGCAAAAAGTAAAAGAGTTGGAAGATATACTGGTACAACTAAAACTTATAAGAAAGCCGTTGTTACATTAAAAGACGGACAACAAATTAATCTATAGGAAGGAAGAGTGAATAATTATGGCAGTTAAGAAATTTAAACCTACTACTAATGGACGTAGAGGTATGAGTACACTAGCTAATGAAACTCTAACTAAAAAAGCTCCAGAAAAATCACTATTAGTTAAGAAAACTAAAACTGGTGGTAGAAATAACTCTGGTAAATTAACAGTTAGACACATTGGTGGTGGCGCTAAACAAAAATATAGAGTTATCGACTTTAGAAGAAATAAAACTGGTATAACTGGTAAGGTTGTTTCAATTGAATACGATCCAAACAGAAATGCAAATATCGCTCTTATTTCTTATAAAGATGGTGAAAAGAGATATATTATCGCTCCTAAAAATTTAGAAGTTGGAGCTATAATTGAAAATGGTCCAAAGGCTGATATTAAGGTTGGTAATGCATTACCTTTACAAAATATCCCTGTTGGTACAGTAGTTCACTGTGTTGAACTTGTTCCTGGTAAAGGTGCTGCAATTGCAAGATCTGCAGGAACTAGCGTTCAAATTTTAGGACGTGAAGACAAATACGTAATGGTAAGATTACAATCTGGAGAAACTAGAAAGATTCTTGGAGTTTGTATGGCTACTATTGGTGAAGTTGGAAATGAAGATTATGAACTTGTTAACTTAGGTAAAGCTGGTAGAACAAGACATATGGGTATTAAACCAACTAACCGTGGTTCTGTAATGAACCCTAATGATCACCCACATGGTGGTGGTGAAGGTAGAGCACCTATCGGTAGAAAAGCACCAATGACACCTTGGGGTAAACCAGCACTTGGTCTTAAGACTAGAAAATCTAAGAAAGCATCTAACAAGCTTATTGTTAGTAGAAGAAAGTAGGAGGCAATAGATTATGGCTAGAAGTTTAAAAAAAGGTCCTTATGTATTCGATAGACTTTTAAAGAAAGTTCAAGAATTAAATAAGAATAATAAAAAAGAAGTTGTAAAAACTTGGTCTCGTAGATCAACAATTTTCCCTGATTTCGTTGGACATACTATTGCTGTTCATAACGGTAAAGAATTTATTCCAGTTTATGTTACAGAAGATATGGTTGGACATAAATTAGGAGAATTCGCTCTAACTCGTAAGTTCAATGGACACGGTGGAGCAGATAAACAAGGTAAGAAGTAGGAGGTAAACTAAATGGAAACATATGCAATTCATAAAAATGCAGATTTAAAACCTCGTCAAGCTAGATTAACTTTAGATTTAGTTAGAGGAAAATCTGTTGAAGCAGCTAGAGGTATTTTAATTAATACAAATACTAAAGCTAGTAGAATGATTTTAAAAGTTTTAAATTCAGCTGCTGCTAATGCTGTTAATAATAATAAAGCTAAAGAATCTGATTTAGTTATCTCTGAATGCTTTATCAATCCAGGTCCAGTTAGAAAGAAAATTAGATTTGGAAGTAGATCAAGAATTGACAGATCAGATCATAGAACAAGTCACATCGTTGTTAAAGTTAGCGATGGAAAAAAGGAGGCTAAATAATGGGACAAAAGATTAATCCAATCGGTTTTAGAATCGGTGTTAATAAAGATTGGGATTCTAGATGGATGGCAGGAAACAAAGATTTTGCTAAATATTTAGACCATGATATTAAAATTAGAAAATATTTAAATAAGAAGTTAAGAGAAGCTTCTTTAGCCTCAATTATTATTGAAAGAAATAAAGATGGTAAATGTAATGTTACTATCAATACTTCTAAACCTGGTATCGTAATCGGTAAAGGTGGAGAAGATATCGAAAAATTAAGAAATGAATTAAAGAAATTAGTAAACGAAGATATTTATGTATCAATCGTTGAAGTTAAGAACCCAGACCTTAACGCACAAATCGTTGCAAACTCAATTGCTTTACAAATCGAAGCAAGAGGAAATTATAGAACTGTACAAAAGAGAGCTATAAGAAATGCAATGAAAGCTGGAGCTAAAGGTGTTAAAACATTAGTTTCAGGACGTGTTGGTGGTGCTGAAATGGCTAGAGGTGAACATTACACTGAAGGTACTGTTCCACTTCATACAGTTAGAGCAGACATTGATTATGGTACTGCTGAAGCATTAACTACATACGGAATCATCGGAGTTAAAGTATGGATTTATAAAGGCGAAATTCTTTCTAATAAACAAGTAAAGAAGGGAGATGACCAAAATGTTAATGCCAAAAAGAACTAAATATAGAAAACCACATAGATTAACATATGATGGTCATGCAAAAGGTAATACAGAACTTCACTTTGGAGTTTATGGACTTCAAGCTAAAGAAGGAGCATGGATTACTGCTCGCCAAATTGAAGCAGCTCGTGTAGCTATTTCAAGACAATTAAAACGTGGTGGAAAATTATGGATTAACATTTTCCCACACTTAGCACTAACTAAAAAACCTCTTGAAACTCGTCAAGGTAAAGGTAAAGGTGCTGTAGAACAATGGGTAGCTGTTGTTAAAAAAGGTAAGATTATGTTTGAACTTGGAGATGTAACTGAAGAACAAGCAAGAGAAGCTTTAAGATTAGCATCTCATAAATTACCAATTAAATGTAAATTTGTTAAGAAGGAGGAAAAGTAGATGAAAATTGCTGATTTAAGAAAATTAAGTAACGAAGAATTAACAACTAAAATTACTGAAGCTAAAAAAGAATTATTAGATTTAAGAATTAAAAAATCTACTGGTACTTTAGAAAAACCTTCAAAAATTAACGAATTAAGAAAAGGAATTGCTAGAGCATTAACAATTCTTAAAGAAAGAGAAATCAATGAAAGTGAGGAGAATAAATAATGGCTAATACTAAAGAAGTTAGAACTCAAGAATTAGTAGGTAGAGTTGTATCTGCTAAAAACGACAAAACTATTACTGTTTTAGTAGAAACATATAAAAATCACCCACTTTATGGTAAAAGAGTTAAATACTCTAAAAAATATGTAGCTCATGATGAAAAGAATGTAGCTAAAGAAGGGGATACAGTTAGAATCGCTGCTTCTAAACCTATTTCTAAAACTAAGAAATATGTTTTAGTTGAAGTAGTTGAAAAAGCTGTAATTCTATAGGAGGTAATCTTATGGTAATGCAAGAAAGTAGACTTAAAGTTGCAGATAACTCTGGAGCTAGAGAAGTTCTAGTAATTAGAGTTATGGGTGGCTCAAAAGTTAAATATGGAAATATTGGTGATATCGTAACTGTTACAGTTAAAAAAGCTATTCCTAATGGTAATGTTGCTGAAGGAAAAGTTTGCAAAGCAGTTATTGTTAGAACTAAACAAGGCGTTAGAAGAAAAGATGGCTCTTATATTAAATTTGACGATAATGCATGTGTATTAATTAAGGACGATAAAACTCCACTTGGAACTAGAGTTTTAGGACCAGTTGCTAGAGAACTTAGAGATAAAGACTTCACTAAGATCATCTCATTAGCACCTGAAGTATTATAGGAGGTATATGATGAAGATTAAAGTTGGAGATCAAGTTAAAGTAATCGCTGGTCAATATAAAGATAGTGTAGGTAAAGTTTTAAAGACTTTAAAGAAAGAAAACAAAGTTATCGTTGAAGGTGTAAATATTCATAAGAGAAACACTAAGCCAAATCAAATGAATCAAGCTGGTGGAATCTTCGAAAGTGAAGCACCAATTCATGTTTCAAACGTTAAGAAAATTGACGCTAAAGAAGCAAAAAAAGAAGTTAAAGAAGCAAAAGTAGAAAAGAAAGCTACTGCTAAAAAAGCTGCTTCAAAAAAGAACTAGGTTAGGAGGAACTATAAATGAGTATGTTAAAAGAAAAATATAATAAAGAAATCTCTAAATCTTTAATGGATCAATTTAATTATGCTAGTGTTATGGAAGTTCCTAAACTAGAAAAAATTGTTATTAACATGGGTGTAGGAGAAGCTGCACACGATGAAAAATACATTGAAGCTGCTATTAAAGATTTAGAAGCTATCGCTGGTCAAAAGGCTGTAGTTACTAAAGCTAAGAAATCAATCGCTGGTTTCAAAATTAGAGAAGGACAATCAATTGGTTGTAAAGTAACACTTCGTGGTGAAAATATGTACAACTTCTTAGAAAAATTAGTTAGAATTGCTCTTCCACGTGTAAGAGATTTTAGAGGTATCTCTAAAACTGCATTTGATGGAAAAGGTAACTATACTCTAGGAGTTAAAGAACAATTAATTTTCCCAGAAATAGATTATGATGCAGTATTACAAGTAATCGGTATGGATATCGTATTTGTTACAACTGCAAAAACAAATGAAGAAGGTCTAGCATTATTAAGTGCTTTCGGACTTCCATTTAGAAAGTAGGAGGAATATAAATTATGGCTAAGAAAAGTATGGTTGTAAAACAACAAAGAACTCCTAAGTTCTCTACTCGTGCATATACAAGATGCAACAGATGTGGAAGACCTCACGGAGTACTTAGAAAATATGGATTATGTCGTATTTGCTTTAGAGAATTAGCAAATCAAGGACAAATTCCTGGTGTTAGAAAATCAAGTTGGTAGGAAAGGAGGAACAAAGTTATGGTAAATGATAGTATTGCAGATATGCTAACTAGAATGAGAAATGCTCTAGTTATGAAATATAATAATGTTGAAGTAATCGGAACTAAAATCAATTTAGGAATTGCTGAAATTCTTAAGAGAGAAGGTTTCATCGAAGACTTCGAATATCAAAAAAACACTAATGGTGATAAATTAAACATTACTTTAAAATACGGAGAAAAGAAAGAAAGAGTTATTACTGGCTTAAAGAGAATTTCTAAATCTGGATTAAGAGTTTATGTTAAAGCTGATAACGTTCCTCGTGTTCTAAACGGACTTGGAATCGCTATATTATCAACTTCAAAAGGATTAATGACTGATAAAGAAGCTAGAGAAAATAATTTAGGAGGTGAAGTACTTGCTTACATTTGGTAAGTTAAGGAAACTAAGTTATGAGTAGAATAGGTAATAGAATATTAAAAGTTGCTGAAGGCGTTGAAGTTAACGTTGATGGTAATTTAGTTACAGTTAAAGGTCCTAAAGGTGAATTAACATTAACTGTTAAAGAACCAATTAAAGTTGAAGTTAAAGAAGGTCAAGTATACACTACTAGACCAAATGAATTAAAAACAACAAAACAATTACATGGAACAACAAATTCATTAATCAACAATATGATGATTGGTGTTAAAGATGGATATACAAAAGATCTTGAAGCTATCGGTGTTGGTTACAGATTTAATGTTGCAGGTAACAAAGTTGGAATTACTGCAGGTTTCTCTCATCCAGTAGAAATCGAAATTCCAGCAGACTTAAAAGTAAGTCAAACATCAAATACTGAAATTTCAATTTCAGGTATTTCTAAAAAATCAGTTGCAGACTTTGCTGCTAAGCTTCGTGGTATTAGACCACCAGAACCATACAAAGGTAAAGGTATAAGATACAAAGGCGAATACGTTAGACGTAAAGTTGGTAAGAAAGCAGCTAAATAAGGTAGGAGGTAAAAGATTATGATAAAGAAAGAATCAAATAACGTTGCACGTTTAAGAAGACATTCAAGAGTTAGAAATAAAGTTTCTGGTACTGCTGAAATGCCAAGATTAAACGTATTTAGATCAAACGAAAATATATTTGCTCAAATTATCGATGATACTAAAGGTAATACCTTAGTTAGCTCTTCTTCTGTAGAACTAAAAATTAAAAATGGTGGAAATGTAGAAGCTGCTAAATTAGTAGGAAAAGATATTGCTGAAAAAGCTAAAAAAGCTAAAATCAAAAAAGTAGTTTTTGATAGAGGTGGATACCTATATCATGGACGTGTTGAAGCTTTAGCTGAAGCTGCAAGAGAAAACGGATTGGAATTTTAAGGAGAGATATTATGGCAAGAGAAAAATTTGAAAATAAGAAAAATTTATTAGAAGATCAAGTAATATCTATTGGTAGAGTTACTAAAGTTACTAAGGGTGGTAGACATTTTAGATTCTCTGCAACAGTTGTTGTAGGTAATAGAAAAGGTCTAGTTGGTCTTGGTAATGGTAAAGCTAACGAAGTTCCAGAAGCTATTAAAAAAGCTCTTCAAGCAGCAAATAAAAACGTATTTAGAGTTTCAATCATTGATAATAGAACAATTCCACATGATGCAATCGCTAAAGTAGGTAGAGCTAAAGTTATGCTTAAACCTGCTAAAGAAGGTACAGGAGTAGTAGCCGGTGGTTCTGCACGTGCTGTATTAGAACTTGCTGGTGTTAAAGATATCGTTGCTAAATCTTTAGGATCAAATACAAAGATCAATGTTGCTAAAGCTACTTTAGAAGCATTAAAGATGCAAAGAACTCCAGAACATATTGCTGAATTACGTGGAAAGAAAGTAGAGGAATTATAATATGAAGTTACATGAATTAAATGCTCTACCTGAAGCAAAAGCAAATAAAAGATTAGGACGTGGACCAGCATCTGGTACAGGTAAAACTGCTGGACACGGTGAAAAAGGACAAAAAGCAAGAAGTGGTGTATCTATTTCTGCATGGTTCCAAGGTGGTCAAACACCATTATATAGAAGAATTCCAAAAAGAGGATTTAATAACAAGAGATTTGAAGTTAAATTTGCTACAATCAATTTAAGTGATTTAGATAAATTCTTCAAAGACGGTGATGTTGTTACTCCTGAAATTTTAAAAGAAATGGGGATTATTAAAAAACAACTTTCTGGTGTTAAAGTTCTTGCAAATGGTGAACTTAAGAAGAAATTAACTGTTAAAGCTAATAGATTCTCTAGTACAGCAGTTACAAAAATTGAAAATGCCGGTGGTAAAACTGAGGTGATTTAACATGTTTGCAAACATCAAGCAAATATTTAACTCATCTAATAAGGATTTAAGAAAAAGAATATATTTCACATTATTGTGTGTTGGTATATTTGCTTTCGGAACAACAATAACAATTCCTTGGGCTAATACAATATATCAAGAACTTGGTTTCTTAGAAATATTTAACTTAATGTCAGGTGGTGGACTAAAGTCATTCTCAATCTTTGCACTTGGTGTATCACCTTACATTACAGCATCAATTATTACCCAACTTCTTCAAATGGATATTATTCCATACTTTAAAGAATTAAAGGAAGAAGGATATACAGGAAGACAAAAGATTAATAAGATTACTAGATGGTTAGGTATTATATTTGCATTTATTCAAGCTTATGTATTAACTATCGCTTACATGAAGGGTATGACTTCTGCTGAAATATTAAAGACTACTTTAGTTATGACAGCAGGAACATGTTTCCTAATTTGGATGAGCGATCAAATAACTAATAAAGGTATTGGTAATGGTATGTCATTATTAATCATGGCTGGTATCATCCAATCAATGCCAAATATATTTGCTACTGCTTTCAATGAATTAATTTTAAGCGGAACATATACAAATGTAATTGGTATTATATTATTTAGTGTATTTGTATTAGTTAACTTATTAATTATTGTTGGTATTGTTTATACTCAATTAGCTGAAAGAAGAATACCAATCCAATATTCAAATAGAACTAACACTGCGTATAGTTCTGAACAATCATTCTTACCAATAAAACTAAATAGTGCTAATGTAATTCCAGTTATTTTTGCATCAACATTAATCACTATTCCAGTAACTATTGTTAATTTAATTAATAATCAAGGTGCTATTGATTTTGTTAATAACTATATCAATTACACTTCATGGACTGGTTTAGTATTATATATTGCACTAATTATGTTCTTTGGATATTTCTACACAATGTTACAAATGAACCCTGAAGAAATGTCTAAAAATTTAAATAAGAGTGGTGGATATATTCCTGGAGTAAGACCAGGAACAGAAACAACAAATTATATTTCTAAAGTATTAGGAAGAATAACTTTTGTTGGATCAATTCTATTAGTTATTATAGCTATACTTCCAATACTATTCTCTAAGTTCTCTGGACTATCTAGTGCAGTAACTATCGGAGGAACAGGACTTTTAATCGTTGTTGGTGTTGCAATAGAAACTAACAAACAAATCGAAAGCTCAATTAGAAGTAGAAGTTATAAGAAAGGCTATAGAAGAAGATGAAAAATGTAATTTTTGTTGCTCCTCCTGCTGCCGGTAAAGGTACATGCAGTGAGTATTTAAAAAGTAAATTTAACTATAATCATGTTTCAACTGGTGATTTACTTCGAGAAGCAAGAATTAAAGGTGATGAACTAAGTAATAGAATTGCCGCTATCATGGATTCTGGTGGATTAGTTGGCGATGATATTGTCTTAGAATTATTACAAAATAAATTAAATGAACTAGGAACATCATCTAAGTTTATCTTAGATGGTTATCCTAGAAATATATTACAAGCTAAAACACTTGATAAATTATTTAATGATTTAAATATTAGTGATTATGTGGTAATATATTTACAAATTAATTTTGAAGAGGCGTTAAATCGTACTTTAAGTCGACTTATTTGTCCTAACTGTAAGAAAGGATATAATAAGAATTCAACTGAATTTAAGCCTAAAGTAGACGGTGTATGTGATGATTGTGGTACTTCATTAATTACTAGAAGTGATGACAACGAAGAAACATTCAAGATAAGATTCGATAATTATATGAAGGAAACTGAATCAGTACTAGACTACTATAAAGATAAAAATAAGCTAGTTACTATCGATTCAACTCAAGATTTTGATAGTATAGCTAATAATATTGAAAGGGTAATTTAGTTTAATGGTTAGTATTAAAAGTGATAGAGAAATCGAATTAATGAAAATTGCTGGACATATTAACTATCTATGCCATAAGTACTTAGAGACTAAACTAAAACCAGGTATTACTACAAAAGAGATTGATGATTTAGCAGGAAAGTTCATTGAAGAACATGGATGCATATCATCATCTAAAGGATACGAAGGTTATCCTAATAATATCTGTATTTCAGTAAATGATGAAGTTGTTCATGGAATAGGTAGTGATAGAGTATTAGAAGATGGAGATATCGTTTCGTTAGACATTTGTATGTCTTATAAAGGATATCACTCAGATAGTGCTGCTACCTATCCAGTTGGAACAATATCAAAGCGTGATCAAGAATTACTTGATAACACAAAAGGTGCTTTAATGGCAGGTCTAGCTGAAGTAAAAGCTGGAGCTAAATTAGGTACTGTATCTCATGCTATAGAAACATATGCTCATGAACACGGTTTATCTGTAGTTGAAGAGTTATGTGGACATGGTATTGGAACAGAATTACATGAAGATCCAGACGTTCCAAACTTTGGAAAAGAGGGAACAGGATTAACACTAAAAGCAGGAATGACACTTGCTATTGAACCTATGTTAAACTTAGGTACAAAGCATGTATATTTGCTTGATGATGATTGGACAGTTATAACTGCAGACGGTGAAAATTCAGCTCATTTCGAACATACTGTATTAGTATTGGACGATGGATATGAAATTTTGACAGGAGAATAAAATATGGCTAAGAAAGATAGCGAAAAAATTGAAGTTGAAGGAAAAGTACTAGAAGTACTAAAAGGCGGAAGTTACATCGTAGAACTTCCAAATAAGCATACTGTAGAAGCCTATGTTTCTGGTAAAATGCGTATGAACATGATTCGTATTTTACCAGGTGATACAGTTACTATAGAACTATCGCCTTACGATATTAAACATGGGCGTATAATATGGAATAATAGATAATCAAGGAGGAATTATTTATGAAAAAAAGACCATCAGTTAAAAAGATGTGCGAAAAATGTAAAGTTATTAAAAGACATGGAAAAGTAATGGTTATTTGTGAAAACCCTAAACACAAACAAGTACAAGGTTAATAGGAGGTAAATTAAATGGCACGTATTAAGAATATTGAATTACCAAATCAAAAACATATCGTTATTGGTTTAACTGCAATTTATGGTATTGGTAGAAAATTAGCAGAAAAAATTTGTGATGACGCTAAAGTTGAAAGAACTACTAAAGTAGCTGAATTAACTGAAGCTCAAATCGCTGCTTTAAGAGCAGAAATAGATAAATATGAAGTTGAAGGAGATCTTAGAAGAGATGTTCAATTAAGCATCAAGAATAAGATGGAAATTAACTCATACCAAGGTATTAGACACAAAAAAGGTTTACCAGTTCGTGGTCAAAGAACATCTAGAAATGCTAAGACTAGAAAAGGTAAAGGAAAAGTTGTTGCTAATAAGAAAAAAGCAGGTAAGTAGGAGGTTAAATTATGGCTTATAATAGAAGAAAAAGAAAAGTTAAAAAGAATATTCCTGAAGCACAAGCTCATATTAAAACATCTTATAACAACTCAGTAATTTCTATTACTGACAACGATGGTAATGTAATTGCTTGGGCATCATCTGGAACTATTGGATATAAAGGTTCTAAGAAGAAAACTGCATATGCTGCTCAAATGGCTGCTGAAGCTGCTGGAAAAGCATCTATGGATTCAGGAGTTAAAAAAGTAGAAGTTATTGTTACAGGTTTAGGTCAAGGTAGAGAAAGTTCAATTAGAGGACTTCAAGCTGCAGGTCTAGAAATCACATCAATTAGCGATGTAACACCAGTACCACACAATGGATGTCGTCCACCAAAAAGACCAAGAATTTAAGGAAAGAGGGGTAATGATATGATAAAATTTGAAAAACCAGAATACAAAATAACTGAATATATTGAAGATGCACACTATGGAAGATTTGAATTCTCTCCATTAGAAAGAGGATTTGCTCAAACATTAGGAACAGCTCTAAGAAGAGTTATGTTATCTTCAATGCCAGGAACTGCAATCACATCTGTAAAAATTACAGGAGTTATGCATGAATTCCAAAAAATCGAAGGTGTTGTTGAAGATGTTACTTCAATAGTACTAAATTTAAAGAGTGTAGTTTTATTAAATCACTCAACAGACAGAAATACTACTAAAAAGGTTACATTAAAGGCTGACAAAGAGGGTGTTGTTACAGCTGGTGACATCGAAGTAGATTCTGATTTAGAAATCATAAACCCTGATCAAGTAATTTGTACACTTGTTAAAGGTGGATCAATTGAAATGGAAATGACTGTTAATAATGGTCGTGGATATGTTGATGCAAAAGAAAATCAAAAATTAGTTGATGGAACTGTTGGAGTTATTGCAATTGATTCAAACTATTCTCCAGTTGAAAGAATAGCATTTGAACCAGTTCCAACTAGAGTTGGTCAAAATGAAAATTTTGATAAATTAATTATGGATGTTTATACAAATGGATCATTAAAACCAGAAGAAGCTATTGCTTTAGCTGCTAAGATTTTAATTGAACATTTAAATATTGTTTGTGATTTAAATAATATTACTAACATTCCTGAAATGATGTCTGAAAAACAAGAAGACACAATTACTAAGACATTAGAAACTCCTATTGAAGAAATTGAATTCTCAGTAAGAGCTTATAATTGCTTAAAGAGAGCTGGAATTAATACAGTTCAAGACTTAATCAACAAAAAAGAAGTTGAAGTTACTAAGATTAGAAACTTAGGTAAAAAATCATTAAAAGAAGTTATAGATAAAGTTAAAGAAATGGGACTTAAGTTCCAAGATTAGTAAGGAGGTAAACTGCTATGGCTATTTATAGAAAACTTAATAGAGAAACAAGAATCAGAAGAAGTATATTAGCAAGTCTTACTAAGAGCGTTATTGAACACGGATATGTTGTAACTACTGATGCAAGAGCAAAAGAAGCTAGAAAATATGTTGAAAAGATGATCTCTTATGGTAAGAAAGGTACTTTAGTATCAAGAAGAAAAGCACTTGCTTTCTTACACAATGATAAAGACCTTGTTAATAAATTATTTGATGAATTAGCTAAAAAGTATGCTACTAGAAATGGTGGATATACAAGAATCATCAAATTAAAAGAAAGAGTTGGAGACGACGCTTTAGAAGTAAAATTAGAATTAGTTTAATTCTAATTTTTTTATTGATAAATAAGGCAAAAATCATTATAATATTAAATGACAATTAAGGAAGTGATAACATGGCGTTAAAGGCAGGAATCGTAGGTTTACCTAACGTTGGTAAATCAACATTATTCAACGCAATAACAAAGAAAAATATTCTAGCAGCAAACTATCCATTTGCTACTATAGATCCAAATGTAGGTGTAGTAACAGTACCTGATTCAAGATTAGATTTTTTAGAAAAACTATATATGCCTGAAAGAACTATTCCAACTACATATGAATTTACTGATATAGCAGGATTAGTTAAAGGTGCATCTAAAGGTGAAGGTTTAGGAAATAAATTTTTATCTCATATTAGAGAAACAGATGCTATTGTTGAAGTAGTAAGATGCTTTGATAATTCAGATATTATTCATGTTGAAGGAGATACTAATCCTCTAAGAGATATTGAAATAATTGATTTAGAATTAATATTTTCAGATATGGAAATAGTAGATCAAAGAATATCTAAAATAGAAAAGAAAGCACAAACATCAAAAGAAAAAGAAGTATTATTTGAATATAATACCTTAAAGAAATGCTCAGAAGCATTAAACAAAAATCTACCTTTAAGAAGAATAGATTTAACTGATGATGAATTATTACTACTAAAGAACTTTAATCTTATTACATTAAAACCAATCATTTATGTAGCAAATGTTGGTGAAGATGATGTAGCAGTAGGTGGAAATAACTATTCACAAATAGTTAAAGAATTTGCATCTCAAGAAGGTTCACAAGTTGTAGTTATGTCGTGTCAAATGGAATCAGAACTTGCTGAACTATCTGATGATGACAAGAAACTATTCTTACAAGATATCGGAGTAGAAAACTCTGGTTTAGATAAATTAATTTTTGCAACATATGAATTACTTGGATTAAAAACATTCTTTACTGTAGGTAAAGATGAATGTCGTGCATGGACATTTAAAAATGGTATGAAAGCACCAGAATGTGCTGGTATTATTCATACAGATTTCCAAAGAGGATTTATTAAAGCTGAAGTACAATCATTTGACGATCTAAAGGAATACGGATCAGAATTAAAAGTAAAAGAAGCAGGAAAATTAAGACTTGAAGGAAAAGATTACGAAATGCAAGATGGAGATATAGTATTATTTAGATTCAACGTATAATATAATTATCTCCAACAAGGAGATAATTATGAACAAAAATAATCAACATAGTATAGATGTAGCAGAATACATACAAAGGGATATATATAAGATTATTGAAGAACTAAAAAGAACCACAAGTGCAACAAGAGTACATAGACTATTATTAGCTTTAGAAAATCTTGAAAAAGTAGTCAACACAGCAGGTTTTGATATTAAATATCCTAAAGAATATTTATTTGAAAAAAGTAAGTATGAACAAGAAAATGATAAATTAATAATTAGAATGGCAAAAGATTATGTTTACTATGCACAAGAATATAAAGATTTTAATAAGAAGATTACTCAAATAGCACCTTACATTAGAAGAAAATATAATATAGGAAGTTATAATATTTATAAAGATATAGTAAATATTGATGAAACCTTTAAATTAACTAGAGAGTTCTTTAAAGACTATGATCAGGATATGTATGATCACTTTGAGGACATAGCAAATTCACCAAGAGCAATTATTGCAGACTTAGGTAATGATGGCTTAAGTTTCCTTGGTAATCATGTTATAAAATCTTATTTACTTTTAAATCCATATCGACTAATTGATGATTCTATAACATTAGCTCATGAATTAATACATACATACTTTGGTGATAAGATGAGATACATGAGTGACTATGAGGATTATTTATTTGCTGTAAATAATATGCATGAAGTATATCCTATTTTTATTGAATTAGTTATGGAAGATTATTTATTACAAAATAATATTCACACTGAAGATGTAATAAAAACTCATAACCTAAGAACAAAAGTCTTTTTAAGTACACTAGATCAATTTAAAAAGCAAGAATATATTGGCTGTTCTGAAGAAAGATATACTTATGGTTATTTACTAGCATACTATTACTATAAACAATATAAAAAAGATCCAAAGAAAACAAAAGAAAATATATTTAACTTAATGATTGATTCTAAAACATATGAACGAGACTATTTATTTAGTCATTATGGTATAGATATGGATGCACTAACTCATCCCAAATTACTAGAAAGACAATTAACAAAATATATGAACAAAAAATAAATATCAATATTACTATTGATATTTTTTTAGTCAAATTTTTGTCAACAATGATGATTAATACTTGAAATGGTGTTATATTTATTATAGGGGAGATA